>JACQRF010000122.1 GCA_016206635.1 Candidatus Omnitrophota bacterium | reverse complement strand
GCATCGGGTCGTATCCCAGCCCTTCCACAACACGGATTGGCTACACATGGATTCATGCTTTCAACGGCTCCGTTGACGAGGTCGGGGTCTTCAACACGGCGCTGACCGCCGCGCAGGTGGCGGACCTCTACACCCGTGGGGCGGCGCAGACGAAGTACCAGGTGCGGGTCGGGACGGCGAACCCGCCGACGGCGGCGTGGACGGGGAGCAACGGCCCCTCGACCACCAAGTCGCTGGGGCTGGTGTCGTTCTGGAAGTTCGAGGACGGGACGGGGCAGAGCGCCGGCGACAGCAAGGGGAGCACGGCGCTGACCCTCGGTGCGCTGACTGACGCAGGGGCGGACGACCCGACTTGGACGACCTCCGGCAAGGTGGGTGGGGCGCTGTCGTTTGATGGGACGGCTGACTTCCTGAAAGGGAGTGATGCCGGGTTCCCGACGGGCGCCAATCCCAAGACGATCGCGATGTGGGTCAAGCCCAGCGCGATCGGGGGCAATCGCGTCGCCCTTGACAGCGGGGCTGGCGGCGCCACCCAGGCGTTGGAAATCTACATGAACACCAGCAACTTGTGGATCGTGACGCAGAACGGCGCCTCGCTGTCAGGGCATGCGGCCGTCCAGGACCAATGGTCCCACCTGGTGGTCACGTATGACGGCTCGACCTATGTGATCTACGGAGATGGGGCGCGGACCGCCGCCGGGGCGATGACGACCAGCACCGTTGCGGGGGGGACGCTGTACATCGGTCAGCAGCGGGACAACACCCTGCGGTATTCCGGCCTCATGGATGAGATTGCCCTCTACAACCGCGCGCTGACCGGCAAGGAGGTCTGGGAGCTCTACCGCTCCTACGACTACGTGGAGAACCTCGGCACGGACTTCCTGCACGGGCTGCTGAAACAGCGCTACCTCCAGTACCGGACGCTGTTCGACACACTGAGCGAGACGCTGGCGCCGGACGTCACGAAGATCGCCGTGGACATGTCCAGCTACGCGGTGGACAACCCGACCATCGTGCCGGCCACCGGCCAGGCGTTTACCTACCTGACGAGCTTTGCGGAGACGGTGACCACCCCGGCCGGCTCGGCGATGAAGTACGTCCTCTCCCCGAACAACGGGACCTACTGGTACTACCACAACGGGACGAACTGGGTCTCGTCGGACGGGACCTACGCGCAGGCCGCGACCGCCGCGACGATCCACACCAACATCGCCGGTTTCGAAGACAAGGCGTACGCGGACGGCTATCTGCCGGAGAACTCGACCGGGACGCTGAAGGTCAAGGCGTTCCTGAACTCGGATGGCGCCGTCACCCCGACGCTGGATGCCCTGGCGGTCGGCTACGAGAGCGGCACGATCACGGTGACCGCCCCCAACGGCAGCGAGTCGTGGCCGGCGGCCACGAGCCAGAACATTACCTGGAGCACGACGGGGGTGGCGCCGGGGGATCTGACCCTCGAGTACACGAAGGACGGGACCAATTACACGTCAATCGCCACGGGGGAGGCCAATGACGGCACGTACGCGTGGACCGTCCCCACCGACCTCAACTCGACCAGCAAAGTCCGGATCCGGTCGGCCGGGGTCCCGGCGATCCGGGACCTATCCAACGCCAACTTCTCCATCGTCGCCAACCTGGCGGTCGGCGCCCCCAATGGCGCCGAGCAGTGGCAGGTGGGGGTGGCCAAGAACATCACGTGGACGGGGAGTTCGCTGCCGAATGACCTGGTGATCGAGTACACCAAGGACGGGACGAATTACACCTCGATCGCCACGGCGGTCAACGGCACGTCCGGGACGCCGTATAGCTGGACGGTCCCGGATGACCCGTCGGCGACGGTCAAGATCCGGATCCGCTCGGCGGGCACCACGGGCATCGCGGACAGCTCCGACGCCAACTTCAAGATCAGCAAGCTGACGATGACCGCCCCGAACGGGACGGAGTCGTGGCCCATCGGGACGACCCAGACGATCACCTGGGCGAAAGACACCTTGATCACGAACGTCAAGCTGGACTACACCACTGATGGCACGAACTACACGACGATCATCGCCTCGACGTCGAACACCGGCAGCTATAGCTGGGCCATCCCCGCGAATCTCACCGCCTCGAGCACCGTCAAGGTCCGGGTGACGGGGGTGGACGCCGGCTACGACCAGATCACGGACCTCTCGAACGCCAACTTCTCGCTGACCGGGCCGCTGCTCTCCGTCACGGCGCCGATTGCCACCGACGTCTGGCCGGTGACGTCCACGAAGACCATCAAGTGGGCGGTCAACGGGCCGATCCCCTCCGGCGGGACGGTCAAGCTGTCCTACTCGGCGGACAACGGCTCGACCTGGACGGCGGTGGCCAGCGCGGACACGCTGGATGCCACGGCCGGGGCCACCGGGTTTGCGTGGCCGGTGCCGCTGAACGCCGCCAGCGGGACCGCCAAGATCAAGGTGGAGGCCAACCCGGCCTGGAGCCCCAACAACGCGGTGGCGGGGATCAGCGCCGCCTACAAGGTGGCGGCCAATGTCACGGTGATCGCCCCCAACGGCGGGGAGAAGTGGGCGGTGGGGGCGCCGCACACGGTCTCCTGGCAGACGCAGGGGACGGTCGCCGACGTCAAGCTGGAGTACTCGAAAGACAGCGGGTCCACGTGGACGACGATCCTCGCCTCGACCACCAATGACGGTTCGGAGGCGTGGACGCCCGTGGCGGCCGACGCGGGGGCGACGGTGATCGTGCGGGTTTCCAGCACGTCGGATGCCGACGCCAACGATGTCTCCAACGCCAGCTTCAAGGTCTCGACGGTGGCGGTGACCGCGCCGACCGCCAGCGGGGTGCGGTGGCTGGCCGGCAGCTCGCAGTCGCTTACCTGGACGAGCACGGCCGTGACGAACGTCAAGCTCGAATACTCCACGGCGGGGGTGGGCGGGCCGTGGACCACGATCATCGCCACGACGCCGGCTGCCGGCGGGGCGCTCTCCTGGACGGTGGCCAACAAGACGACCACGACGGCCTTCATCCGGCTCTCGGACGCCGATCCGGCGCCGGCGGCCAACGGGACCGACACCGCCTTGGCGACGGACAACTCGGACAACGCCTTCGCGATCTACGGGACGCTGGATGTGACGGCGCCCGACACCGCCAGCCTCGAGTGGGCGGCCGGCCAGCCGCAGACGATCACCTGGACCACCAGCCCGGCGGACGCCAACGTGGTCCCGAACGTCAAGATCGAGGTGACCGACCTCATCAACAGCGCGAACAACCAGGTGCTCGTGGCCTCGACCGGTGGCCATAACGTGGCGGCCGGCAGCGGGAGCTACGCCTGGAGCCCGACCTTCACGACCTCCAGCGCCAAGATCACGGTGACCGATGTCGGCGACGCCCTGGTTACCAACACGGCGGCGAACGCCTTCTCGCTGACCGGCGTGTCGTTGTCCGCCCCGACCGGCGGGGAGAGCTGGACGGTTGGGACGCAGCAGCAGATCACCCTGAGTTTCACCGGGACGATGACGATCGCCAAGGTGGAGTACTCCAAGGATAATGGAAGCACCTACGCGCTGGCGGCGGCCGGGTCGCTGCAGACCTCTACCAATGGGACCACCTGGACCGCCTACGCGGCCGATGGCACGGCGGTGCCGGTCACCGCCAACCCGTTCTACCTGAAATGGACGGTGGCGGACGCGATCTCGAGCGTGAACCAGGCGAAGATCCGGGTCACCAACCCGGCGACGGCGGCCAACGCGGTCTCCGCCGGCTTCACGATCACCGGGACGCTGGCGATGACCACGCCGTCGGGCGTGCTGTCGGTCGGTGATGTCGCGACCCTGAGCTGGGCGAAGGTCGGGACGATCGGCAGCGTCAAGGTGGAGTTCAAGCCGGACGGCGACTTCACGACCGGGACGCCGGCGGTGGTGGGCACCGCCCTGACCGGGACCTCGACCTCCTGGACCGTGCCGGACAATATCGGGACCACCGGCAAACTGCGCGTGACCGACACCGTGACCGGCCATCCGGTCATCACGGGGACCTCCAACGCCTTCTCCATCAAAGGCAAGCTGGCCTTCACGGCGCCGGTCACCACCACCACCTGGCCGGTCGGCACGTCGCAGACCGTCACCTGGACGACCAACGGGACGATCGGCCCCGTCAAGCTCCAGTACGCGACCGCGGCCGACAACTATGTGAGCTGGACCGACCTGGCGGGGGCCGCCTCGATCGCCAACACCGGCACCTACACCTGGAACCCCCTGCCGGACATCGTGGGGGGCACCGTCAACCCGCCATCGCCGATCGCCAGCCCGACGAACGGGACGCGGGCGGTCAAGCTGCGGATCACCGACCTGACGACCGGGCACACGGGGGCCATCCAGGAAATCATAGACTCGGCCGCCTTCACCGGCAAGTGGTACCTGGTCACCTACAACGTCCAGAACCAGGACGCCTCGTATCTGGCGTCGCTGAACGTGACCGACTCGGAGACGTGGAACGTCACGGACGGGTCGCTCACCTCCCCGTCACAGACCAAGCGGCACTACAAGCACGGGGCGATCACCGGGACCTGGTCGAAACCCCAGTTCACCGCCGCCACGGTGAACTTCACCGCCGACACCGATAAGACGATCACCGCGGTGCTGGAGTCGGAGACGCCCACGGTGTTTGACGTGAAGTTCGAGAGCTTCTACGACGCGACGACCGACACGGTGAAGGCCAAGGCGTTCCTGTTCCGCCGGGGGCTCCTGATCAACGACGCGTCGCTGACGGCGGCGACGATCACCATCTTCGACGGCGCCACGCAGAAGGCCACGTACAGCGACACCGCCCCGGACGCCAACGGCGTCTTCGACTTCAGCTTCACCGGCAAGGATGCGGGGCTCACCGCCGCCAGCAGCTTCTTGGTGAAGGTGGCTATCACCTACAGCGGCCAGGTGAAGACGGGGGCCGGGACGCTCAACATCACCCTGCCCTCGGAGACCAAATCCATCATCAACCTGACCGGGACGGCGGCCGACGCGGCGGCGGCGTCCACGCTGTTCGGCAAGCTGGCCGGCGTCAAGTCCGACATCCTGGCTCAGATGGGCTCGATCAACGACGCGGCGGCCGCCAACTCCCTGTTCGGCCGGCTGAAAAATCTGGACAAGCTGTTGGGGGCGACCTCCGATACCGGCTCGGCGGAGTCAGTGTTCGGGCGCCTGACCAAGACCCAGTCCGAGCTGGCCTCGAAGGTCGCGTCGGAGGCGGCGCGGGGGCCGCAGACCGGCATCCTGAACCGCGACCCGGTCGTGAAGACCGGGAACACGATTACCCTCCGCTATCGGACCGCGACCGGGCTCACGCCGAAGGTTGACATTTACGACCCGTCGAACACCAAGCGGGTGTCGGCCGGGACGATGACGGAGATCGCGACGACCGGCATCTATGAGTACTCGGCGACGTTCGACAAGGGGTGGGGGACCGGGGACTTTTCCGTCGTGGCCAGCGAGAGCACGAAGAACTCCGTGGACAGCATGATCATGACGGTGATCACCACCGATTTGGAGGCGATCGCCAAGAAGGCGGGCGGGTCGTCGGCCGGCGGCGGCGGCAGCGCGGCGACCGACCTGTCGCCGGTCATGGCCGCGCTGGCAGCGCTGCGGGGGATGGTGACCATGAGCGCGGGGACGGGCGGGCTCGTGGCCCAGGTGGCGGCGCTGCAGCAGCAGCTCTCCTCCATGCAGGCGCAGTTGGGGCTCGTGGGCGCGATCGAGGACGAGGAGGCGGACGAGACGGCCGAGGCCGTGAGCGCCTCGACCCAGGCGACGATGTCGGTCCGCGACCAGCTGAAGGAGATCGCCCAATCGCTGAAACATTTGTCGGGGCCGACCGGCAACTCCCTGCATCAATTGTTCGAGATCCAGGAGGCGCAGGTCAACACCGCCAAGGATTTGCAGAACAAGATCGAGCAGATCAAACAGGCGACCGAGGTGACGAAGCGGATCGCGGAGGAGGGCCGGCAGAAGGTGCAGGTCCAGACCTGGTTCGAGTCGGGGTCGGTCATCCTGAAGATCCTGGCGGTCAACCCGACCGACGAGGAGCAGACGGTGCCGGTCAAGGCGTATCTGCCGAAGGAGGTCAAGGCCGAGCACGTCATGGACCTGGGCTCGCTCAAGCTGGAATACGATCCGGACCGGCAGATGCACTTCGTGACGGCCACCGTGACGTTGAAGCCGAACGAGTCGGCCGTCTTCGCCATCGAGGTGGAAGATATCTGGCAGATCCCGCAGGCGGCCCTCACCCGGCTCTCCGATGACGCCAAGGTGGCCGTCAAACAGTTGACCGGCACCGAGTACGAGGAGCGGGCCATGATGCTGGCGAGCCAGATTGACCTCAAGCTGGCCTCCATTTGGGAGAAGCAGTCCGATCCGACGCTGACGCCGGAGCAGCACATCCAGACCTACCGGCAGAACATCGAGTCCATGAAGCGGCTCGAGGACGACCTGGCGTTGCTGAAGCGGATGGCGGTGACGGTGATGAATCCCGACGCGCCGAAGACGCCGGAGAGCGAGTTCCTGAACAAGGCGTTCTCGGGCGTCCAATCCAACTGGGAAGAGGGGGGGGCCAGCCCGATCGCCGTGAGCTTGAAGTCGCACTTGACGACGGATGCGACGTGGCGCCTCATCTTCGGGATGGTCGTGTTCGTCGGGCTCTTGAGTCTGGCGGCGTTCCTCATCTGGCAGCGGCAGGCTCACCTGACGATGACGGCCGACGCCGCGCTCCTGCAAGAAGCCGCGGCGGTGCCAGGGGGGCCTGGCCCCCCTGGCACTGGACCGGCGACGGCGCCGCCGCCGGGGACGGGGCCTCCGGGTTCATGAACTTTCCCCCCTCACCCGTTCCCTCTCCCCTCAGGGGAGAGGGTGGGG
>JACQRF010000142.1 GCA_016206635.1 Candidatus Omnitrophota bacterium | reverse complement strand
TCCTGACACTGGACGAGCGGTTGTGCACCGGCAGCTCGATGATGCCGCAGAAGCAAAATCCGGATTTCCTCGAGCTGACGCGGGCGGAATGCGGCACGTTGATCGGCACGCTGACCGGGTTCCTGACGGTCTGCAAGGCGCTGCCGTCGGGGTACAACCGGGACCAGCATGTGGATAAAGCGCACCTGTTCCGCGCGGTGGATGCCGCCACCGGCATGTTGGCCGCGCTGACGGAAGGCTTCCATGGCCTGACCGTGCAGCGAGACCGCCTCAGCGCCGCCCTGCAGGGCGAGGCGCTGTACGCCACCGACCTGGCGGAGTATCTCGTCGCCCACGGCGTGCCGTTCGCCCAGGCGCATCGGGCCGTCGGCGAGCTGATGGGGTACTGCCGGCAGCACCGGCAACGGCCGTCGGAGTTGACGCTCGCCACGCTGCGGCGGTTCTCGCCGGCGTTCCAGGCGGACGCGCGCAGACTGTTCGACCCGGCGGTCTCGGTGGCCCGCAAGCGTTCGGACGGGGGTACCGCGCCGCGGCTGGTCGCCCGCCAATTGCGACGCTGGCAACGGGTCGTGCGGCATGCATGATTTTCGCGTCCGGGACGGCCAGCTGCACTGCGAAGCGGTGCCCGTGCTGGAGGCCGCCGAGCGGTTCGGCACGCCGCTCTATCTCTACAGCCACCACACGCTGATCGACCATTTCCGCAAGCTGCGAGCGGCGTTCGCCCCGGTCACGCCGCTGATCTGCTTCGCGATGAAGGCGAACTCCAACCTGGCGATCTGCCGGGCGCTGATCCGGGAAGGGGCCGGGGCCGATATCGTGTCGGTCGGCGAGCTGCGGAAGGCGCTGCTGGTCGGCGCTCCGCCGTCGCGCATCGTGTACGCCTCCGTCGGCAAAACCGCCGCTGAAATCACCGCCGCCGTCCGGGCCGGCATCTTCTGCTTCAATGTCGAGTCGGCGCCGGAGCTGGAGCAGATCGATCTCGCGTGCCGACGCCTCAAGACGCGGCAGCGGGTGTCGCTGCGCCTGAATCCCAATGTCGATCCGCATACCCACACCTTCATCTCGACGGGGCGGGGCACCGACAAGTTCGGGCTGGATGAGGCGACGGTCCTGCGCCTGTTTGCCGATTCGGCCCGCTATGCCGGCGTGGATCTCGCGGGGGTGCACATCCATATCGGCTCGCAGATCACGGCGCCGGGGCCGTTCCTGGCCGCCCTCCACAAAGCGCTGACCGTGATCCGACGCGCCAATCGGCGCGGGGCGCGGATCCGGTGGCTGAATTTGGGCGGCGGGCTGGGGATCGTCTATCACAGAGAGAAGCCGCAAACCGCCGCGGCATTCGCCAAGGTCGTGCTGCCGCTGCTGAAAGGGCGGGGCCTGCGCCTGATTCTGGAACCGGGCCGGTTTATCGTCGGCAACAGCGGGATCCTCGTCACCCGGGTCGTCTACATCAAAGACACCGGCGCCAAGCGGTTCGCCATCGTGGACGCCGGCATGAACGACCTGCTCCGCCCAACGTTGTACGGCGCCTATCACGACATCGTGCCGGTCGCGCCGAAACCGGGGCAGACGGCCAAGACGCAACGCTACGACGTGGTGGGGCCAATCTGCGAGAGCGGCGATCGGTTCGCCGCCGATCGGCCGCTGCCGCCGCTGGCGCCGGGCGATCTGCTGGCGGTGATGGGGGCGGGGGCATACGGCTTTGCGATGGCGAGCAACTATAACGCGCGGCCGCGGGCCGCGGAGGCGCTCGTGATGGGCCGGCGGATACACCTGGTCCGCCGCCGCGAAACGTTCCAGGACCTCGTCCGCGGCGAGCGCATCCCCGCGGCGCTGCGATGATCCGGCCGGCGGGTGCCGCGAGCCGGGTCGCATTTGTAAAGATGGTCGGGGCGGGGAATGATTTCATCGTGCTGGATCTGCGGCATGATCGGCCGCGCGGCTCGTTGCCGGCGCTGGCCAAGAACCTCTGCCGCCGCGCGCAGGCGATCGGCGCCGACGGCCTGCTAATCATCGAGCCGTCACGGCGCGCCGACGTGAGGATGCGCGTCCTCAATCCCGACGGCAGCGAGGCGGCCATGTGCGGCAATGGGTCGCGCTGCGTCGCGCGCTACGCCGCGCAACGCCTCGGCCGCCGCCGCGTGACGCTCGAAACGCGGGCCGGCCTCATCAGGGCCGACGTGCTGTCGCGCGATCGCGTGCGCGTCATGCTGCCGTCGCCCTCGCCGGTCGGGACGCGCCGGCTGACCGTGCGGGGCCGATCGCTCACAGTCCATACCCTCAACACCGGCGTGCCGCACGCGGTCGTCATTGTTGGCCGCCGGGTGGACGTGCCGAGGCTCGGCGCGGCGATCCGGCGGCACGCCGCGTTCAGGCCGGCCGGCACGAACGTCGATTTCATCCAGATCGTGAACGCGCACACGCTCCGGCTGCGCACGTACGAGCGCGGCGTGGAAGCCGAGACACAGGCGTGCGGGACCGGGGCGGTCGCCGCGGCGCTCGTCGCGGCCTGGATCGGCCAGTGCCGGCCGCCCGTCACCGTCTATCCGACGAGCGGCGAGCGGTTGACGATCCGGTTTGCGCGGACGGGCGATTCGTGGCACGATGTATCTCTCGAAGGGGCGGTCCGACAGGTGTTCACAGGGGTCATCTCGTGACGAAGAGTGTCGTTCGCGGTTCCATGGTGGCGTTGGTCACGCCGTTTCGGCGCGGGCAAGTTGATGTGCCGCGCCTGAAGGGGCTCGTGGACTGGCACGTCCGGCACGGCACCAGCGCGCTCGTCCCGTGCGGGACGACCGGCGAGTCGGCCACGCTGTCGCACGAAGAGCACGAGCAGGTGATCGAGCTGGTGATCCAGCAGGCGCGCGGGCGCCTCCCGGTCATCGCCGGCACCGGGTCCAACAACACCGCCGAGGCGATCCGCCTGACGCGCCATGCCCAGCGCGCGGGGGCCGATGCCGCGCTCCTCATCGCCCCCTATTACAACCGGCCGACGCAAGAAGGGCTGTACCGGCATTTCCGCGCGGTGGCGGAGGCGGCCGATCTCCCGCTGATCGTGTACAACATCGCCTCGCGCACCGGCGTCAACATCGAGCCGGACACCATGGCCCGTCTGGCGACGCTCAAGACCATCGTCGGGGTCAAGGAAGCCAGCGGGTCGCTGGAGCAGATGACCCGCATCAAGGCGCTCTGCGGCGACCGGCTCGCGCTGATCTCCGGGGACGACGCCTTGACGCTGCCCGTGCTGGCCATCGGCGGCGCCGGCGTGATCTCGGTGGTCGCCAATATCCTGCCGAGGGGGGTGGCGCAGCTGGTCTCGGCATTCGAGCGCGGGCGGTTGGCGGAGGCCCGGCGGCGACACTACGAGTTGGCGGCCATCACCAAAGCCCTCTTCCTGGAAACGAACCCGATCCCCGTGAAAACGGCGATGGGTCTGATGGGCCTGATTGACCCTGAGCTGCGGCTGCCGCTCTGTCCGATGGGCGCCGCCAACCAGGAGAGGCTCGTGGCCGTGCTGCGGCAGTACCGGCTGCTGCGGACGAAGCCCCGGTGATCGCGTGATCAAGATCGCCGTCAGCGGCGTCGCCGGCCGGATGGGCCGGGAGATCGCCGCCCAAGCGCTGGCCGACAAGGTATTCCGCGTGGTCGGGGCGCTGGAAGCCCCGAAACATGCCGCGCTCGGGCAAGACCTGGGCCAATCGCTGGGCCGCCCAAGCACCCAGGTGATCATCACCGAGGATGCCGCGTCTGCGCTGGCCGACGCGCAGGTGCTGATCGAGTTCACGACCCCGGAGGCGACGATCGCCCATGCCCGCGCGGCCGCCGGCCGCAAGGTGATGATGGTGGTCGGCACCACCGGGCTCACGTCCGTGCAGCAGGCGACGTTAAAGCGGCTGGCGCGCCGCACGCCGATTTTTTGGGCGCCGAACATGTCCATGGGCGTGCTGGTCATGCGCCGGATGCTGGCGGAAGCGGCCGCCGTCCTCAAAGCCAGCGGCCTGGAGCGCGGCGTCGAGCTGCGCATTGCCGAGACGCATCACGCGCAGAAGAAAGACAAGCCGAGCGGCACCGCGAAGCAGCTGGCCGAAGACCTCACCTCGTGGTTTCCGCTGAGCGAGAACGAGATCCCGATCCAGGCGAAACGGGAAGGGGAGGTGATCGGGGTCCATAATGTGGCGCTGACGCTCGGCGAAGAGCGGCTGACGGTGCAGCATGAGGCGCTGTCCCGGGGCATCTTCGCGCGCGGCGCGCTGATCGTGGCGCGCCTGATGGTCGAACGGGTGCATCGGCCCGGCTTCTATACGATGGACACGCTGTATAAGAAACCAGCCAAACGGTGACTGTCCCTATCTCTGAACGGCTCCGGCGGCTGCCGCCGTACCTATTCGCCGCGATGGACGCCGCCAAGCGGAAGGCCCGGGAGGCCGGCATTGATGTCGTTGATCTCGGCGTCGGTGATCCCGATCAGCCGACCCCGGCGCTGATCCGCCGCGCGATGCACCGGGCCGTGGACGATCCGGCCAATCACCGCTATGCCTTGGACCAGGGGATGCCGGCGCTGCGGGCGGCCATCGCCGCGTGGTACCAGAAACGGTTCGGCGTCTCGCTCGACCCCGACACCGAAATCTTGCCGCTGATCGGCTCCAAGGAAGGCATCTCGCACTTGCCCCTGGGCCTCCTCAATCCGGGCGACCGGGCGCTGGTGCCAGATCCCGGCTACCCGCCGTACGGGACCGGGACGATCCTCGCCGGCGGCATCCCGGCGCGGTTCCGTCTGCGACCCGAGCTGGACTTCCTGCCGGATCTCGGCGAGCTGGAGCAGATGGCTCGCGTCCGGCGAACCAAACTCCTATTCCTCAACTACCCGAACAATCCGACCGGCGCGGTCGCCTCGCCATCGTTCTTTCGGGACACGGTGCGGCTGGCGCAGCGCCATGGCCTGCTGGTGGCCCACGATGCCGCGTATTCCGAGCTGGCGTTCGACGGGGCGAAACCGCCCAGTTTCCTGCAAACCCCCGGCGCCAAATCGGTCGGTGTCGAATTCCACTCCCTTTCGAAGACGTTCAACATGACCGGCTGGCGGATCGGCTGGGCCTGCGGGAATGCCGCGGCGATCGCCGCGCTGGCCAAGGTGAAGCTCAACATCGACTCCGGCATTTTCCAGGCCGTGCAGGTGGCCGGCGTCGCCGCGTTGAAAGCCCCGGCCTCGCTCCGGGCGCCGCTGCTGGCAATGTACGCGCGCCGGCGCAATCTCCTGATCGCGGGACTGCGCCGCCAAGGCTGGCCGGTCGCGCCGCCCACCGCCACGTTCTACGTGTGGGCCCGGCTGCCGCGCGGCCTCCCGTCCACGGCCGCCGCCCACCGACTGCTCACCGAGGGGCGGGTCATCGTCACTCCCGGAATCGGGTTTGGGGCAGGGGGGGAAGGGTACGTGCGCATGGCGCTCACCGTGCCGGAACCGCGCCTGCGGGAGGCGATCCGACGCATCAGCCGGGTGAACCTATGGCCATCGCGTATGTCGGGCTCGGCGCGAACGTAGGCGACCGGCGCGCGCAGCTCGCCTGGGCAGTGCAACGCCTGCACGCGTCGCCGGATCTCCGGGTCCAACGTGTATCGGCCCTCCGGGAATACCCGCCGGTCGGCGGGCCGCCACAGCCGCCGTACCTGAACGCCGTCGCCGAAGTGATCACGACCCTCGCCCCGCTCGATCTGCTGCGCCGCCT
>JACQRF010000011.1 GCA_016206635.1 Candidatus Omnitrophota bacterium | reverse complement strand
GGTGCGGGCAGCGGTCGCCGATGGCATACGCGCGGCCCTCGATCGTGAACACCGCAACCCGCTGGCCATTGACCACCAGCGTCCGGGCCGGGGCCGTCGGGGGGCGGCGCCATCCACGGGGGGAGAAGGCTTCTGACCGGCGAAACGTCGTCACCCCCGGGGCGTACCCCCAGCGACGCACCGTCTCCAACGGATCCGGCTGCAGCCAGGCCAGGTATTTCAACAGCACGTCCACGCCGTCACAGGTCCGCTCGAGATCGGTCTCCATCCCCGGGAAATCGGGCCAGCCGTTCGGATTTTTGTTGGCCACGATCCACGCCATGGCCTTCTCCAACGCCGGCGTGGCCCGCCCCTCCTGCTGGAGCATGCGGGTGATCAGCAACGAGGAGCGGGTGCAATCCATCGTGTGATCCATGTTCTGCCCGTCCCACGACCCGTCGGCCGCCTGGTGCGTCAGAATCCACGCCAGGCCCTTCTCGCAGGAGGGTTTCACGCGGGCGATCAGGTCGGCCGGCGCCAACGCCGAAGGCAGCGCGAGCGACGCGATCACCGCGTCCTGGACCAGATGCGCCGTCGTCTCGACGCCCGAGGGGTGGAACACCGGATCGTACCAGCCGCCATCCCCGGACTGGCCGTCAAGGATGAACGTGAGGCCCTTCCGCCACGACGCGGCCACCGCCTGCCGCATCTGGGGCGTGCCGAGCGCCAGCACGACGTTGAAAAAGCTGACCGGGTGCGACGTCGTATCGAGGTCGCCCCACTCGCGGTCCACCCATCGGCCGTCGGCGTGCTGGCTGTCGAGGACGTAGCGGATGGAGTGCCAGATGGCCTGTTCGATCCGCGGGGACTGCAGCTCGACATTCCCGCGGATCAGCATCAAGCCGAGGAAGGCCGACACCCAGGCCGCCGAGTCCGCCTCCTGCGAGGCCCGGCCCCACCCGCCGTCGGCGTGCTGGGCCTCGACGACCGCCAGGTACTCCGGCAGCGATTCGCCGGCCTTCCCCATGTGCAAGATTACGCGCAGCGCGTGCGCGACCAGCTCCATGTCCTGCGGCCCAGCCACCACACTCCACTGGGCGTGCCCCGACTGCAGGAAGCGATATTCCGACTCCACCAATGTTTCAAGCTGTTCGTTCGTCATCATGAGGAACTCCTCGTTGCCGGCGCCAGGCCTCAGGACTGGCGCCGCACGCCTGATCCATGAGCTCCACCACATCCCCAAGGCGCCCGCCCAGCTGACGCTGCGCGAACACCACGTCCTTGCCGAACTGCCCCAGCCGTCCCCACCCGGCGACTGAAACGGCCAACCACGCCGCATGCCAGGGTGAGACGACCGCCAGCGGGCGATCCATCGGATCCAAGATCACGCGGGCCGCAATCCACGGCACGCCATGACGCGCCGCCACCGCCGCGATGGCGGCTGTTTCCACATCCACCGCCGTCACGTGGAGGCGCGCGCCCACCTCGGCCTTCCCTGCCGGCTCGACCACCACGCCGCTCACCGTGCCGAGTGTGCCGCCGCGCCAGCCGAGCTGCGCCCGCCACAGGGCCACCGGAAAGGTCGGGTGATACGACCGGCCATCCGGCCCGCCATCCGCGCGGCGCAGATCAATGACGAGATCCGGCATCACCAGGTCGCCGACCGTCCATCCGGCCTCCGTGGCCCCGGCAAACCCGGTGATCACGACCCCGGCGCACGGCGCGGCTCGGAAAAATCGCGCGGCCGACGCCGTCGCCCGGGACCACCCTTGGCCAACCGCCTGGAGGGCCACGTCGCAATGGTTCAACCGGCCATACACGACCCCCGCGCGCGCCCGACGGCCGGCCAGCCGCTGCCGCAGCGGCCACAGCTCGGCGCCATGCGCCGCGAGCAGGCCGATCAACGGCACGTCAGGCCCTGACGTACCCGTGATCGCGGAACCAGCGGACCGCCTTCTCAAGCGCCCCCTCCACCGGCTGCTGCGGAAGCCCCAGCTCCCGCACCGCCTTCCCGGCGTCGAAAAACATGAGTTTCCGGGCCATCCGCACCC
This sequence comes from Candidatus Omnitrophota bacterium, assembly GCA_016206635.1. Classification (GTDB taxonomy): domain Bacteria; phylum Omnitrophota; class Gorgyraeia; order 1-14-0-20-64-10; family JACQQZ01; genus JACQRF01. Next base: position 891 of record JACQRF010000011.1, on the reverse strand, counting down.
CTTCGAGCGGGATCGCCGGCGGCCGGCCGGACACCCACGCCCACCCGGTGCTGAGACAGGCTGCGCCGTACGCCACGCCCCACGGGAGCCGGGCGCGGGGCGCGGGACGACCGCTGATCCTGGCCAAGATCTGCAGGATCTCCACCAACATCAGATTGCGGCCGCCCAAGATGTACCGCTCGCCGAGGCGCCCGCGCTGCATCGCCAGCCGATGGCCTTCCGCGACGTCCTCGACATCCACGAGATTCAGGCCGGTCTCCACGTAGCCGGGCATCCGCCCGTTCAAGAAATCAAGGATCATCTGCCCGGTCGGCGTCGGCTTGAGATCCCCGGGGCCCACGGGGGTCGAGGGATTGACGATCACGATCGGGCAGCCGTCGCGCGCCAGCCGGCGCGCCTCCTGCTCCGCCAGGAATTTCGAGCGCTTGTAGTGGCCGATCATCGTCGCCAGCGATGACGGGGTCTCCTCCGTCGCCGGGTGGCCGTTGGCCGGATAGCCCAACGCGCCGACGGTGCTCGTGTAGACGATCCGCTCGACCCCGGCGTTCCAGGCCGCCGTCAGCATGTTCACCGTGCCGGTGACATTCGCCTCGTACAAGTCTTGGGGGCGGCGCGCCCATAACCGGTAATCGGCGGCGGCGTGGTACACCTGGCGGCAGCCGCGCACCGCCGCGCGAAGGCTGGCGGGATCCCGCAGATCCCCCTCGACTGTGGTGACCGGGAGCCCCTCGAGGGCGGCCCGCGGGCTGCCCCGGCGCACGAGGACCCGCACGGAGTCCCCGGCCGCCACCAGCCGGCGAACCAGATGGCTGCCGACAAACCCGGACGCGCCGGTCACCAGCACCGGCATCTCAGCATCCATCATCCGCGCCCCCACGCCGTCTCGTAGCG
>JACQRF010000012.1 GCA_016206635.1 Candidatus Omnitrophota bacterium | reverse complement strand
CTTGCCGCCGGAGCTGATCCTGCTGCCGACCTGGTGCCCCTTCAACATCTACGAAGTCTCGGCCTGGTCGCGCACGATCTTGGTGCCGCTGGCGGTCTTGTACGCGACCCGCCCGTCCGTCCCGATCCCGCTGGGTTTCGGGGTGGACGAGTTGTGGGCGGATCCGGCCCGCCGCGTCAGCGTGATCACGAATCGCTCATCGGACGGCGCCGCTGGCCCGAGGGCCGTGGCGCCGCGTCCTCTTGCGGCGGCCGCCTGGCGCCGGGTGTTCCTCGCGGCTGATGTCTGGTTGAAGGTCTGGGAGCGGACGGCCTGGAAACCGTGGCGCCGCCGGGCGCTGCGGGCCGCTGAGCGATGGCTCCTGGAGCGGTTGGTGGATGCCGATGGGTTGGGGGCGATCTATCCGGCGATGGTGAATGCCGTGTTCGCGCTGAAGGCCCTCGGCTATCAGGATGGCGATCCGATCTTGGAACGGGCCATTCATGAGGTGGAGCGGTTGGAGATCGTTGAGGGGGAGACGATCCGCGTGCAGCCGTGCTGCTCGCCGGTGTGGGACACGGCGCTCGCGGCGTACACGCTGGCGGAATCGGGGCCGGTGCCAGGGGGGCCAGGCCCCCCTGGCACCGGCGATGACCCGGCGCTGGCGCGGGCCAACCGGTGGTTGCGGGCCCAGGAAATCCGCCGCTACGGCGACTGGGCCGTGAAGAATCCCGCCGCCGCGCCGGGGGGATGGGCCTTTGAGTTCCTGAACGCGCAGTATCCCGACGTGGACGATACGGCGATGGTGGCGCTGGCGCTCGGCCGGGTGACCGAGGCCGCCTCTCCCGAGACCGAGCGGGCGATCCAGCGCGGGGTGGCCTGGATCCTCAGCATGCAGAACCGCGATGGCGGCTGGAGCTCGTTCGACAAGAACAACGACCGCCGGGCGCTGACCTATTTTCCGTTCGCCGATCACAACGCGATGCTGGACCCCTCCGCCAGCGACATCACGGGGCGGGTGCTGGAGCTGTTGGGCCGGCGCGGGATGACCGGCCGCGACGGGCCGGTCCGTCGCGCCGTGCAGTTCCTGCGCGACCGCCAGGAACCGGACGGCGCCTGGTTCGGGCGATGGGGCGTCAACTATGTGTATGGCAGCTGCTTCGCGCTGCGCGGCCTCAAGGCGGTCGGCGAGTCGTTGGATCAGCCACGCTATCAGCAAACCGGCGACTGGTTGGCGGCTCACCAGAACGCCGACGGCGGCTGGGGGGAGACGATTGCGACGTATGACGACCCCTCGCGGCGCGGGCAGGGCACGAGCACGGCGGCGCAGACCGCCTGGGCCGTGATGGCCCTCGCGGCGTTGGGGCGGGCGTCGGCCCAGGCCGCCCGGCGCGGCGTGGAGTACCTCCTGCGGACCCAGCCGGCGGATGGGGCGTGGGTGGATGGGCCATGGACCGGAACGGGCTTTCCAGGGGTGTTCTACCTGCGGTATCATCTCTACAGCGTGTACTTCCCACTCCTGGCGTTGAGTGAGGTTCGGCAGGCAAGGGGGTCAGGCCCCCTTGGGCCCTAAAGGGGCCTGACCCCTTCATAGGAGATCTGATGGCGATTTCATTCAAACAGAGCGCGGCGGTCGCCGGGTATATCCTTCAGCAGCGGTTGCGGGGGAACACCAAGTACCCCTTGGTGCTGATGCTGGAGCCGTTGTTCCGGTGCAATCTGGAGTGCGCCGGCTGCGGGAAGATCCAGTACCCCGAAGAAACCTTGCGCAAGCGGTTAACGCCGGCGGAGTGCGAGGCGGCGGCCCTCGAATGCGGGGCACCGGTGGTCTCGATCCCGGGCGGCGAGCCGCTCCTGCATCCGGAGATCGGCGAGATCGTCCGGCGCTTGATCCGACACAAGAAGTTTGTCTATCTCTGCACGAACGCCCTGCTCCTCGACAAGAAGCTCCAGGAGTTCACCCCGTCGCCGAACCTGACGTTCAGCGTCCATCTGGATGGGTTGGAGGCGACGCACGACCGCGCCGTCTGCAAGCAAGGGGTGTTCAAGCTGGCGGTGGCCGGGATCACGGCGGCCAAGCGGGCCGGCTTCCGCGTGACGACCAATACCACGATTTTCAATGACGCCGACCCGGAGGAGTTCCGGCAGTTCTTCACGTATCTCATGGAGCTGGGCGTGGACGGCATGATGATCTCCCCTGGCTACCCGTACGAGAAGGCACCGGACCAGGACCATTTCCTGCAGCGGGCGCAGACCCAGCAGTTATTCCGGCAAATCCTCGACCACGCCGACCCGGGCTGGGAATTCAACCACTCCACCTTCTTCCTCGAGTTCCTCCAGGGGAAGCGCGACTATCAATGCACCGCCTGGGGCAACCCGACCCGGAACATCTTTGGCTGGCAGAAACCGTGTTACCTGATGTCGGACGGCTACGTGAAGACGTTCAGGGAGCTGATCGACGACACCCCGTGGGAGCAGTACGGGACCGGGCGCGACCCGCGCTGCGCCGACTGCATGGTGCACTGCGGGTACGAGGCGACGGCGGTCAACGACGCCACCGGCAGTCTCCCCAACCTGTGGCATTCGCTGCGCAAGGATTTGCTGCGCCCTCGCGTCAAGCGGACCCCGAACCTTGACGCCGTGCCGCCGACGGTCAGGGCCACACCGGTCCCGGGCGCCGTCGAGGGACCGGCCCCCCAGGTCGTGGAGGCCCCGATCCACTTTGCCTCCGGCCGCAGCCCCCGCTAATCCGACTGACGAAGCGCTCGCCGCCCTGACGAGCGAGCGATTCACGTTCTTCACCGGCGTCGCCGACTCGCTCGTCGGCCCGCTGATCGCCCGTCTGAGCGAGGGATCGTCGCCGCGGTACCGGCCCGCCGTTCGCGAGGACACCGCCATCGGCTTCGCGGCCGGCGCCTATCTGGCCGGCGGCTGGCCATGCGTCCTCATGCAGAATTCCGGTCTCGGCTACTGCCTGAACGCCTTGACCAGTCTCAACCTCATTTACCAGATTCCGACGTTGCTGATCGTCGGCTACCGCGGCTATCAGCGCCATGATGCGGATGCGCCGGAGCATCTCGTGATGGGCCGCGCATGCGAGCAGTTGTTGACGACGATCGGCGTGCCGGTCCATGTGCCGGCGCCTGGCGCGTTGCCGGGGGCCATTCACGCCGCCAGCCAATGGATGCGTGAGCACCGCACCCCCTCGGCGGTGTTGGTGCGGCCCGACGTGCTGGGAGGGCATACCGCATGACGGTGCGGGAGGCGGTGGCGGCCGTCACGCGCGCGCTGACCGATGAGCTGGTCGTCTGCACCACCGGCTTCATCAGCCGGGACGCCTGCGCGGCGGCCGACCGCCCAGGGAATTTCTACATGATCGGCTCGATGGGGTTGGCCCCGGCGATTGGCCTCGGGCTGGCGGTGACCCGGCCGTCTCGCCGGGTCGTCGTCTTCGACGGGGATGGCGCGCTCCTGATGGCGTTGGGGACATTGGCGATGGCCGCGCAATGGAAACCAAAAAATTTCTATCACGTCGTGTTCGATAACGAAGCGTACGCCTCGACCGGCCACCAGCCCACGCCCACCCGCGAGGTGGCCTTGGATGCCGTGGCCGCGGCCAGCGGCTACGCCCGCGTGGCGCGCGTTGAAAGTGTGCCGGCGCTGACGGAGGCGCTCGCGCCGTGGTTGGCCGCGCCGGGGCCGGCGTTCCTCCTGGTCAAATGCGCGCGCGACGCCGCCGCGCCGTCAGGCCGGATCCCGCACGCCCCACCGGCGATCACCCAGCGCGTCATGCAGGCCGCAGGGGCGTCGGCATGAGGCGCCGTCCCTGCTTGTTGTGTCCGGGGCCGGTCAACGTGACGCCGGCGGTCCGCCGGGCGGTGGCCGGGCCGGATCTGTGCCACCGCGAGCCGGAATTCGCCGCCGTGCTGACCGGTGTGCGCCGGAAGCTGCTGCGGGCGTTCAGCATCACGGCCACGCACCGCGCGGCGATCATCAGCGGGTCCGGGACCGCCGCGCTCGAGGCGGCGGTGCTGGCATCCGTCCGGCCGGGCCGCAAACTGCTCGTCGTGGACAACGGCGTCTACGGCGCGCGGATTGCCCAGATCGCGGCGATCCACCACCTCCCCACCGTCCATCTCCGATTCCCCGGCTTGGCGCCGCTGGTCCTCGGGCGCGTTGAGGCGGCGTTCCGGCGCGAGGCGGCCATTGAGACCGTGGCCGTGGTCCACCATGAGACGTCCACCGGCGTGTTGAACCCGGTGGCCGCGGTCGCCCGGTTGGCCCGGCAATTCAACAAGTCGGTGCTGGTGGATGCCATCAGCTCGCTCGGCGCGGAGCCGGCGCCGCTGGCGGCGATAGACCTGTGCGTCGGCTCGGCGGGGAAATGTTTGCACGGCTATCCGGGGCTCTCGTTCGTGTTGGTGGCGCGGCGGTTCCTGCCGGCGCTTTCAGCACGCCCCCCGCGCTCCCTGTATCTCGATCTGCGCGCGGCGCTGGCGGCCCAAGAGGCCGGTGAGCCGCCGTTCACCCCGGCGGTGCCGCTGATCCAGGCATTCGACGCGGCGCTGGATGCGTTGGTGCGCGAGGGCGTGGCGGCGCGCATCCATCGCTACCGGCGGCGCGCGGCGTTCCTGCGGCGGGGGTTTGATCGTCTGGGGCTGGCGCCGCTGGCCCCGCGCGCCCTCCAGAGTCACGCGTTGACGGCGCTGCGCCTGCCGCCCGGCGTACGGTACGACGCGCTGCACGACGCGATGAAGCGGGCCGGCTATATCATTTACGCCGGCCAGAGCGGGTTCCGCGGCACGATGTTCCGGATCGCCCACATGGGGGCGCTCACGCCGTCGGATTTGCGCGGGTTGCTGCGCGCGTTGGCGCGCGCCCTCCCGCGGCGGCGCGCGGCCTGACGATGCGCTGGTTGCGCCGCGTCGCCGTCGTGGTGGGGATGGGCCTGTTGTTGTGGGCCGTGAGCGCCGTCGGGTGGGACGCGCTCTGGCGGGAGCTGCGCCGCGTGGGGTGGTGGATCGTGCCGATCCTCTTGTTTTACGGCGTGATCTTCGGCCTGGACACCTGGGGGTGGGGCTATGCCTTCCCGGCGCGCCGGGCCCCGTGGCAGGCGCTGTTTTTCGCCCGGATGGCCGGGGAGGCCGTCAACTATGTCACGCCGACGGCGTGGGTCGGCGGCGAGCCGGTCAAGGCCTATCTGCTCAAGCGCAGCCACGGCGTCTCGATGATTGATGGCATCAGCTCCGTGGTGATCGCGAAGACCGCGCTCACCGTGGGGCTGTGGCTCTTCGCCGTCTGCGGGGTCGCGCTGGCGTGGCGGCATGCCTCGTCGGCGACGATGCTCATGCGCGTGAGCGGGTCGGTCTTGGTCGGGCTCGGGGTGCTGGTGGTCTTGTTTATCGTGGCTCAGCGGTGGGGGTTGTTCCGCCGGCTGGCGCCCCTGGCGCAGCGCCTCCTCGGCGCCCGCGCGGACGGCGTCCCAGGGCACGCGGTGGATGCGGCGATCCGCCATTTTTACCGCAGCCAGCGCGGCCGCCTGGCGCTGTCCGTCGCCTTTCACTTTTTGGGGTGGGTGGCCGGCGCCGGAGAGGTCTGGCTGATCTTATACGGCTTAGGGTTTCCGGTGACGCCCCTGCAGGCGTGGATGATTGAGAGCTTGTGGCAGCTCTTGAAATCAGCGACCTTCGTGATCCCCGCCGGCATCGGGACTCAGGAAGGGGGGATCGTGCTCATCTTCATGGGATTGGGCTTCTCGCTGCCGGTGGGGTTGGCGATGGCAGTGGTGCGCCGCCTCCGGGAATTTGTCTGGACGGCGGCCGGCTTGCTCGTCTGGTCCCGCTACGAGACGGCGTGGGGGCGCGGATGATGGATGCTGAGATGCCGGTGCTGGTGACCGGCGCGTCCGGGTTTGTCGGCAGCCATCT
>JACQRF010000126.1 GCA_016206635.1 Candidatus Omnitrophota bacterium | reverse complement strand
GTTTTGGCTGATTGCTGACTGCTGATTGCTGACTGCTATGGGTTCTTAGACTCGAACGTGGATCTCGTGGAGGAGTTAGGGGGTGGGGACGCGGGTTTGCGAACGGCCGACGGGTGGGTCCGTCGGGTGGGACCACGTGCGGCGTTCATCGGAGAAGACCAGAACTCCAAAGGCTGCTGTGCAAACCGTTCGCGCACCTCGAGCGAGCTGCGCCCCAGACCAAAGCCTCCTGCCACTCCAAAGAGCTTCCAATATTCGTCATCGGGGCACATCCACTCCTCGTCAATCACTTCGGAGGGCCCGTAGCGCGGCGTCTGCACGACATTCGAGCGGACGAGCGGGTAGAACCGTCCCCCCGCCGTCAGCAAACCGAGCTCCGCCACCCACGAGCGGTTGGGTGCGCCCACATGCACATACCAATTGTTCGCCAAATCCTTCAACGTGATGTCACACCACGTCCGGCCGGATGCGCCATCGGTGATCTCATACACGCGCAAAATGGAAGTCGTCGTTCGCCGCTCCCCGGCAGGGATCTGCTGCCAGACCTCCTGTTGCCGATCCCTGCGCACTTCCCAATACGCATAGAGCCACCAGGGATCGCGGACTAAGAGCGTCAGCTTCGTCTCTCCGTACCCGGCAGGAATCACAAAGCGATCCTCAGGACGGCTGTGCGCATCTGACGGCGGGGAGATGTGGACGGGTCTCGACGGAACCTGGGCGGAGGCGGTGGTGGCGGCCACAGCCTGCGGAGGCGCCGGATGCCTCGTGAACCGTGACCGCACGGCCCGGCGCACTGGCGGCCGCTTCCGCCGGACCGACGGTGAACGCGCGGGACGCCGTCGCGCCGTGAGGCGCGCGGCACCGTGCCTCCCCGACGCGCGGGTCGCGCGGGATCGTGCCTGTCGTGTGGAGCGCCGTGCCGGCATACGAGGTCTCTCCGACCATGGACAGGACTGCTATTGTCTATTATAGGGCGGCGCGGCCACCATCGTCAACCGTGTTTTGCGTGGGAGGCACGCCGCCAGCGGCCGGTGAGGAGGTCCCAGGTGGCCTGGCGCCGCCCGGGACGCGCGAGGAGCAGCAGCGCGGTCAGGACCATGTACAGGATGGCGAAGCCGATGCGCACCTCCGTGGTGGTCCAGATCAGCTGCAGGGCGAACAGCCCCAACAGCCACAGGGCCTCGCTGATGGAGAAGGAGAAATTGGCGAGCACGGCGACCGCGAAGAACGATTGGGCAGCGGTGAGCCAGATCTCCTCGACCTGGCGGATATCGAGATGCATCACGCCGGGATGGCCCAGGCGCACCGAGTAGGCCAGCGGCAGCATCCCGATGAGCAGCGTCCATTGATTGACCTTGGAGGAGATGAGCGTGCCGAGACTGGCGCCGGCGTCGCCCTTGAGCGCGAAGAGCACCGCGATGATGAATTCCGGCGACTCGGAGGCCAGCGGGGCCAACCACTGCACCAGGACAAACTCCTCGATGCCGAGATGGCGGCCGGTCCGCAGCAGTCCCTCGGCGAACGGCTCGGCGGCGATGAAGATGGTGTAGCCCGCGATGGCGAAGAAACTGATGGTCACGAGCCGCCGCAGGGCCCGGGGCAGCATGGCGATATGGACGGTGGGTCCTCCTAACTCCGGTTCTTCATGGCGGGCTTGGGACGCGAGCCGCATGTAGTAGCCGAACAGCAACAGCAGGACGACCGTGTCCACCAAGGAGAGGGTGCGTTTGAGCGGAATGAGGAAGGAATAGAGGGTCGCCACGAGCAGGGTCGTGATCTCGATGCCGTGGGTGGGGTCCAGCCGGATCTCCCGGCGGCGCGTCGCCCACCAGAAGGCGAGCAGCACCACCGGCCAGCCGAGGCCAATCAGGAGCCGGTTCGAGCCGGTCATGTTCGCGGCCGCGAAGGCGGTGTATTCCGGCTTGACCGCCGCGTTCCAGGCAAAGTAGATGTCGACCGCGTACTCGGGCAGGACCGCGATGAGGGCCAGGAAAGCGACCGCGAGCGCTTTGGGCACGTCCAGCTGGGCCAGCTCGGCCGCCCAGGAGAGGATGAAGGCTGCGCCAAAGATCCCGAGGCCCGGGCAGATGGCCTCCCACGGCGGCGTCAGGGCGGCGCGTGTCAGATGCAGCACGACCCACTGACCGACCAGCCCGAAGGCGACCACCACCCAGCAGAGATCGCTGATGAAGGAAGGCTTACGACGAGCCATCGCGTCGCAGTCTACCACGCGGTGGCGGAAAACTCAACGCGATCGGCGCGCGCCGCCGGTCGCCACGGCCGTGACCTCGTTCGAATAGGCCGGGCTGTCCTGCCCGGCGCGGTCGCGTGGCCGCACCGCGAAGTAGTACCGGCGCCCCGGGGTCAGGCCGGTCACGGTGGGCAGCGACTGGGTCGTGAAGAAGCGATGAGGATAGTCGCGGCTGTGCTCGCCGTAATAGATGGTGTAGCCGATCAGGTCAGGATCCGGCGGGACCGTCCACCGGAGCCGCACGCCCCAGGGATCGATCGCCAGGATGGCCACATCGGTGAGCGGGGCCGGGGCTCCGTCCTGCACGGTGAGGGTCACCGCCTCCTCGGCGATCCACTGGCCGTCGCTGACCTGGAACTGGACGACGATATTGCCGGTCAGCCCGTGGGGCGACGTCCAGGAGAAGATGTGGGCGGTGGGATGGAAGACGGCCCCAGGCGGCAGCGGCTCGACGGTGAAGGTCAGCGCCGCGCCCTCGGGATCCATGGCCGTCACTTCGAAGGCGAGCCGGTGGCCGCGTTCAATGGCGCGGTCGCCGATCGGGGCGAGCCTCGGCGGCAGGTTGGCCAGCCGCACACCGTAGATGTCCCAGTGACCATTCCGATGATCCTGCCAGACCACCCAGTCGCCGCTGATGGCCGGGTTGACCTGGTCGGCAGGGTCGAGGGTGATCTGCCGCTCGGCATGCGTGGCGAGATCATAGAGATAGATGTCCTCGTTCCCATTGCGGTCGTCCTGCCAGACGATGCGATCGCCAGGCACCGTCGGGTCCTCCTCCTGCGCGGTGAAGAAGGGCGTGGGCAACGTCGTCTCGCTGTGCGTCGCGAGGTCGTGCAGCATCGGCGTCAGAAGCCCGCTGCGCCAATCCTCCCAGAAGACTTGGCTCCCGCTGATGGCCGGATGCAGCTGGTCGCCGGGCGCCACGACGACCGGGAATTCGGCGCCGCTCGCGAGGTCATACCCGGCAATGTCCCAATCGCCCCGGCGGCCGTCCTGCCACACGATCCGGTTCCCGCTGATGGCCGGCTCCACATGATCCGCAGCGTCGAAGGTGATCCGCCGCGCGGGCCGCATGAGCGGTCCCACCCGATCGACATGCTCGCGTCCGTCCCGTGTGCGCGCGCGTAACCGCAACGTGTACAGCCCGTATTCGTCGACCGGCAGCCGCCGCGTGTCCCACAACCCTAACAACCCTTCGTACACCTGCGTGGTGGAGGTGACCAGCGCGTGCCAGCTGGCCGGCCGCAGGCCCAGGCCGTACTCGAGCGTGTAGTTCAGCCACTGCGGACCGGCGGCCGTGCCGAAGACCTGCACCACCGGGGTGAGCTCCTCGGCGGGATGCGGAGCGATGATCCGCGCCGCCAGGGGCGCGACCGCCATCCCGACGGCCTGTTGCGCATTGACCCGTCCCGCCCCGGTGAAGAGATCCTCGCCGGGCTGGCCCACATCATCCGCGGATCGGCGCAGCGCCTGCCGGATTTGCTCATTCGTCCAGGTCGGATGCGACGCGAGGATGAGCGCGCACACCCCGGCCACGTGCGCTGCCGCCATGCTCGTGCCGGAGGCGCGGCGATAATAGGGGCCCACCGTCTCTGCGGTCGCCCGGGCGACCGCCGAACCTGGCGCTAAGAGCGACAGGAGATCGGCGCTGCCCGGGGCCGCGAGATCGACGGTGATCCCGAAATTGGAAACGGCCGCCGGCTGGTCGGACGCATCGACGGCGGCGACGGTGATCACGTGGCGCAGCCGCGCGGGCGCGCTCGTTCCGGCATCGCGATGGCCGTTCCCGGCCGAGGCCACCAGGACCGCGCCCAACCCATGCGCGTAGGCCACGGCCTCCTCGAGCACGCGCGACGGGCCCACCAGGTCGCCCCAGCCGAGGGTGATCACATCGGCGCCATTCGCGGCCGCATAGGCGATGGCCGCGGCCGCGTCGGCGGCTGAGCCGGCGGCGTCGCCGAGGGCCCGCACCGGCATGACCCGGCTCTGCCAGGCGACCCCGATGATCCCGATGCCGTTGTTCCCCATCGCCGCGATCGTCCCGGCGACCGAGGTCCCGTGGCCGTGGCTGTCCCGCGGGTCGCGCTCCGGAGCTTTGGGGATGAGACAGTGGCCGGCCGCATCCCAATGATCGCAGGTCGTCGCGTCCCACCCGCGCAGGTCATCGACGAAGCCGTTGTGATCGTCATCGATGCCGTTGAGATCCCCGTTATCCGCGAGACCGTTGTGATTGACATCCTCGCCGCGATTCAGCCAGAGGTTGGTGTGGCCCGCGGCGTCCGAGAAATCGACGTGGCTCTCATCCACGCCGGTGTCCACGACGGCGACGACGATCCCCTCGCCGCGCGTCACATCCCACGCCGCCGGCGCGTGAATCTGCTCGAGGCCCCAGAGATCGCGGCCGGCCTGCCCCCAGGCCCCGGAGGAGGAGGCGTAGGTGTCGTTCGGATCCAACTGGATGTGGACGAAGCCATTGGGTTCGGCGTAGGCGACGGCAGGATCCTGGGCGTACCGCGCGGCGAGGGCGCGCAGGTCCGTCGCCCGGTCAAACGTCAGCACATAGACGTTGGCCAGGTCGGGCAGTTGCGCGGCGGAGACGGAGCGCTGGGTCCGTCGTGGATATTGGCGTTGGATGTCGGCGAGGGCGCGCCGGCCCTGGAACACGGGCTCCGCCCGCACGAACCGGTGCTGCTGATGGACGCTGACCAGGCCGGGCGGAAGGTGGGCCGGACCGTAGCCGGACTGGTACTTGACGACGAGCTGGTTGGCAACCGCCGTCGCCTCCCGCTGCGCCGCCCACGCGGGCGGGCCGACGAGCAGGCCGATCGCGAACAGACCGTACGGGAGCCGGCGACGGGTGGGCGCCATGGCGCCCATTGTACTACAGCGCGCACGTGGGCGCTACACGGCCTCGTTCCACTTCACCGTTCAGGGAGCGCGTGTCACGCTCCTCGTTTACGGCTCGACCGGAGGAGCCGGAGGGGCTCCCATCTGGCCACGGTTCTCGATGACGCTGCCGCCGCTATCCCGAATGACGGCGGGCTCCGCGGCGTGCGCGCCACCCTGCCCGGGCGTGTAGATGCGGCCGCGAAACCCAAAGGCCGGGCGTGGAGAGCCGTTGGTCGCATCATGCTGCATTAGCAAACCGTCCGTGAAGGCGGGATTCTTGTCCGCGTTCTGCTGAAGGCCATCATAGGCCCCCGCCCACGCCAGGCCCGCCATGCCGATACTGATCACGCACACGCTCACGCTGCTCAGCCACAGCTTCATGGTGTACCTCCTGACGATGACAGTACCACGAGATCGATGGCCTCGCGTCACGGACGCGGGGGCCGGCCATACGGCTACTTGGAAGAGACCAGGCGCTGACCCGGCCCAGGCAGGGAACTGACTTCGACCGACAAGCCGCTCTCCCCGCCGGCGCGGTCGGTCGCCGTGACCCGATAGAAGTAGAGCGTCTTCGGGGTGACGTTAGCGTCGCTGTAGTTGGACGCCGCGCTGGTACCGATCGGCTCGTAGGGGCCGCCGGCGGACAGACTGCGGTAGATCGTGTAGGAGCTCATATCCGCTTCGGTATTGTCCGCCCAGTCGAGGGCCACGGCCCGCACGCTGCGGGCGGGCGCGGCGGTGAGCCCGGTGGGGACCGCCGGAAAGGCGTCCGGCCCTTCCGCCACGTAGATATCGAGCTGGCCGTTGCGGTTGTCCTCCCAGCCGATGTACCGGCCTGAGATGACGGGGAAGCCCTGATAATGCGGCTCGGTCGTGACCGGCATCTCGTCGCCGGTCGCGAGGTCCGTGTAGTAGATGTCCCAGTTGCCGTTGCGGTCGTCCATCCAGACGACGTGGCGCTGATCGACATCGGGATAGAGCTGATTCCAGGGATTGAGGGTGACCTGCGCCTCGGTTCCCGTCGCGAAGTCGTAGCGGTAGATGTCGAGGTTGCGGTTGCGCGCATCGGCCCACACGACGTCATCCCCGGCCAGGGCGGCGTTCGATTGCCAACTCGGGTCGGTCGTGATCGGCCGCTCCTCGCCCGTCGCGAAGTCGTAGCCGTAGATGTCGAAGTTGCCGTTGCGGTAGTCCGTCCAGACGACGCGGTCGCCCGCGACGGCGGGGCGGCCTTTCCAATTGGGATCGGTGGTCAGGCGCTGCTCGGTGCCCGTCGCGAAGTCGTAGCCGTAGATGTTGTAGGCAAAGTATTCGTCGTCGATGACGCGGCCATCCAGCCAGACGACGCGGTCGCCCGAGACGGCGGGCTGGCGCCCGCCGCCGAGATCGGTGGTGATCCGCCGCTCCTCGCCCGTCATGAAGTCGTAGCTGTAGACCTGCCAGCCGTCACGGCGCGGGTCGAGCCAGACGACGCGGTCGCCGCTCACGTCCGGCTGCACCTGATAGTTGGGAAAGCCGACATAGGTCGTCACCTGCCGCTCCTGGCCGGTGGCCAAGTCGTAGCTGTAGATGTCCCAGTTGTAGTCGCCGATGTCGTTGCGATAATCGAGCCAGACGAGGCGATGGCCGTCGAGGGCGGGGTCGTACTGGTGCGCAGGATGGTCGGTGATCCGCCGCTCGGCAAAGCGGGCGGAGGCGATGGCGACCGGTGTCGTCGCCTGATTGTTGAGCTCAAGCAGCTCCTCCACGGTCTGCTGACGGTCGACGACGGCATAGAGCACATGCGTGCCGGCGGTGGAGAAACTCGACAGCAGGGTGAGCTCCTGCTGGGCCCCCGCCGCGAGCGACGGCAGCGTCCATTGACGGAGCAGCGCTGCCTTCACCGGAGGACCATCGAAGAGCTCGACCATCATCCCGGCAGCATCATCGGCCAGGCCGATGTTCTGCGCGGTCAGGGTGACACGCACCGGACTATTCGGCGCCGCGACCGCTTTGTCGGCGCTCACCGCCACCACGAACTCCGGCAGACCCAGGGCGCGATCCGCTTTCGCTACCGCCTTGGCCGCGTTGAGGCGGCCATAGCCGGTCCAACGATCAAAGCCCACGGCGTTCACATCATCGGCCGAGCCCTCGAGGACGAAACGCGTCAGGGTGTTGCTCAGCGTCGGCTGACGCGACAGGATCAGGGCCGCCACCCCGGAGACATGGGGGGCCGCCATGGAGGTCCCCCGCAGCCGCCAGTAGCCGGTTCCGACAAACTTGTCCTGATCCCACCAGTTCAAGAGTCCCTGGGCCAAGAGCGAGAGAATGTTCGTGTAGGTTCCAGTCGTATCGTTCGGATCAGCGCTATCGCCACCGGGCGCCGAGAGCGCGATGGCGGCGCCCCAGTTCGAGAAGGTCGAGCGCCGGTCGTTGTGGTCGGTGGAGGCGACCGCGATCACCTCCGGATAGGCGGCCGGGGCGTGGCCCTGGACATCGCCGGCGTTGTTGCCTGCCGCCGCCACCAAGACAACACCCGCCTGCGAGGCCCACGCCACCGCATCCTCGATGACCTGGGCCAGTGGCCCACCCCAGCTCATGTTGATGACATCGGCGCCGTTCTGGGCGGCGTACAGAATCGTCGCCGCTCCGTCGCTGACCCAGCCGGACCCGCTCGAGTCCAGAAACTTCACCGGCAGAATCTGGGCCTGAGGCGCTACGCCGGCGATGCCGATCCCGTTGTTGCAGAGGGCCGCGATGGTGCCCGACACGTGCGTGCCGTGGCCGTGGTCATCCCGCGGATCGTTGCCTGAGCGCACAAAATTCCAGCCGCGCACGTCATCCACGAAGCCGTTGCCGTCGTCGTCTGCGCCATTGTCCGGAATTTCACCGGGATTGGTCCAGACATTGGCCGCGAGATCGGGGTGGGTATAGTCCACGCCGGTGTCGCTCACCGCCACGACGATGCCCTGGCCCATCGTGAAATCCCACGCGGGTTCGGCTTGAATTTTCTTCAGGCCCCACAAATCATCGTAGGCCTGGCCCCACGAGCCGGCGGAACTGAAGTACGGGTCGTTCGGCACTTGGGTCGCGTGGACCAGGTAGTTCGGCTCGGCATAGGCGACGTCGGGGTCCAGCCGGAGCTCCTCCACCGCTTGCCGCACGTCGGCCTTGGCTTCCAAGGTCACCGTATGAATGTTGTCGAGCTGGACCGGCGCTCGGGCGGACGCGGCGCGCCGGGACCGGCCGGGGAAGCGGCGCTGGAGGGACGCGGCATCCGGCACGCGCTTGAAGAGTTGGTCGACCTGCGCGCGCGGATGGCGTCGCGCGAGGGCTTGGAGGGCTTTGACGCGGCCCGGCGGCGTGGCGCCCTTGAGTTTGACGATCACCTGTCCGGGCGCATACGCCGCGGGGGCGGCCGTAGCGTCTGTCGCCGCGCCGGTAGCCTCCAGCGGCGCGGCGGCTTCGCGTAAGCGATCGTCGATGATGTCGGCCTGGACGGGCCTGAGGCCCCACCCGCCTAACCACAAGGCGATCGCCAGCGTGGCGCGCAGCCAGCCGGTCCAGCGGCGCCTCGACCATCGCTTCAGCAGAGGATCCATGGTATCCACCTTTCAGTGGCCCATAAAAAACCGGGTTACCAAAATAGTGCGTACGCACTCTTTCGGTAACCCGGCGATCCTGCAACTCTGCGGCAGCCTGGCCGTCCTGACAGGACCCGTGGCTTTGCGACCCCGGATTACTCCGGGTGTGCCTTTATCGAGAGTTCAACCAGTCGGTACTTCTCAATGAGCGTTCACTGTCAAGTATAGCACATCTTGGCTGCCGACAGCCCACCACGGCCCATCCAGCTACCGGTGCAAGCTACAACTACTGATATAACAAAGGGTAACGGAGGGACGCATGACGCTGGAACCCGCGGCTCACAGCGCTTCCCGCAGGACCGGCTTCCGGCGGCGGCCACCGCCGCTACCACAGGTGGGCACATCAGTGACGGTAATGGCGACGGCCTGGCTCGCTTGTAACGCGCCATCCGAGGCCGTGAAGGTCACCGCGTAGCTTGTGCCCCCCTGGCTGCACGAGGGCGTCCAGGCGAAGGTCTGCGTGGCCGTCGAGAACGAGGCGCCCGCGGGGAGATTGGTGGCGCCGTAGGTCAGCGCATCGCCATCCGGGTCGGTGGCCGAGACGCTGAAGGTCAGCGACTGGCTTTCGGCCACGGTCTGGCTGCCCGGGACGGTGAGGCTGGGAGCCCGGTTGGTGTTGGTGACGGTGATGGTGATGGTTTCCGACGCCTGCAGTACTCCGTCAGAGACCGTGAAGGTCACGGCGTAACTGCCCGCCTGCTCGAAGGCCGGTACCCAGGAAAACCATGGCGTGGACGGCCCGAAGGCCGCGCCCGAGGGCAGGTTCGATGCGGCGTAGCTTGCTGGCATACCCTCAGGGTCACCGCCGACCACCTCAAACGTCAGCAGGTCGCCTTCGTTCACACTCTGACCTCCGATCGGCGCCAACAAGGGTGCCCGGTTGGGCAACGTCGTCATGTAGATGTCCAAATTGCCGTTCCGATCGTCCTCCCAGACGACCCGGTTGCCGTCGACCGATGGGAACTGCTGGCTGGCCGAATCCAGGGTCAATTGCCACGCCACGCTGCTCGGCCAGCGCACGAGGCCGATGTCGGTGCCCTTGGCAAACGCCACATGACGGCCGCTGATGGCGGGGCTTATTCCGCCGACCGGATCCGTGATCAGCGGAGTTTCACTCCCACTGGCCAGATCATAGAGATAGATGTCGGCATTGCCGTTCCGATAGTCCTGCCAGACGATCCGGTTGCCGCTGATGGCGGGGTTGCGTTGATCATCGGGATCGGTGG
>JACQRF010000121.1 GCA_016206635.1 Candidatus Omnitrophota bacterium | reverse complement strand
GTACGGCGCAGCGCCTGCTCGATCTCCCGGATCACCGGCTCCTCCTCAGGGGCCACGAGGGTGAACGCGTCACCGGTGGCCTCGGCGCGGGCGGTGCGGCCGATCCGGTGAATGTAATCGTCCGGCGTGTTCGGGACCTCGAAGTTGATCACGTGGCTGATGTCCTCGATGTCAATGCCGCGCGCGGCGATGTCCGTCGCCACCATCACCTGGGCATTGCCGTAGCGGAACTGCTCCAGCGCGTGCAGCCGCTGGCCCTGGCTGCGGTCACCGTGCAGGAGGGAGACCCGCACCCCGTGCCGCTGGAGGTCGCGCGCCAGGCGGTCGGCGGACCGTTTGGTGCGGGCGAAGACCAGCACCGACGTCATCCCCTCGCCGCGCAGCAGCTCCACCAAGAGCTCGGTCTTCAGGTGGCGCGGCACCGGGTACACGGCATGCCGGATCCCGACCGCGGGGGCGGACCGGTGCCCCACCTGAATGGTCACGGGGTCGTGGAGGATCTCGCGCGTCAAGGCGAGGATCTCCGGCGGCATCGTCGCCGAGAACAGGAGGTTCTGCCGCTTCGGCGGCAGGAGGCGCAAGATCTTGTCAATGTCGGGGAGGAAGCCCATGTCGAGCATCCGGTCGGCCTCATCCAGCACGAGCACTTCCAGGCTCACGAAGTCAATGCGCCCGGAGTAGATGTGGTCGAGCAGCCGGCCCGGGGTCGCCGAGATGATATCCACGCCGCGCGCCAGCGCGGTGATCTGCGGCTGCATCGGGACCCCGCCGAAAATCGCCTCCCCCTTCAGATGGACGTACCGCGACAGCGCCTTCAGGTGCTCCATGGACTGCAGCGCCAGCTCGCGGGTCGGCGCGATGATGAGCGCCCGGACATGCTTGCCGCTGGCCCCGCGCAGCAGCCGATGCAGGATCGGCAGCACGAAGGCGGCGGTCTTCCCGGTGCCAGTCTGCGCGCAACCGATCACGTCCCGGCCGGCGAGCACGTGCGGGATCGCCTGCGCCTGGATCGGCGTCGGCCGGATGAAGCCGAGCTCGTGGATCCCTTTGAGGAGATGGGGGTGCAGGCGCAGCGCCTCAAACGTCACGGAGGTATCAGGGGTGTCCATCCGGGCATTATACCCGGTTTCTTCATCGCGCGCCGGCCCATCAGCGGGTAGTCGCGGGTCAACGCCACAGGGGCCAGAGCCGGCTTTGGACGACGCCGAGGATGTCGGGGAGATGGGCCGGGCCCAGCCGGCGACTGTCGAGGCTATCGGCGCGACGGTCGCCGAGCAACAGATATTCGTCCGGCCCCAAGGCCCACGTTCGAGCGACCGCCTCGGCCGGCTGCGCGCTCATGAGATAGGGCTCGTCCACCGCCCGGCCATCGATCCACACGGATCCGCCGCGGCAGAGTACCTCATCCCCCGGCATGCCGACCACGCGCTTCAGGAGCACGGTGCCCGACAGCGCGGTCGGGGCCCACGCCACGATCGCCCCCCGGCCAAGGGGCGCGGCGCAGCCAGGCCGCGTGTCGACGAGCAGCAGATCGCCGGCCCGCACCGTCGGGGCCATGCTGTGGCCCCGGACCACCAGCGCCCGGAGCCGCCGCCACATCATGAGGCGGCCCGGCGCGTCGGCCGGAGGCCGGTGTCGGCATGGCTCTTGATAAGTTGCGCCTCCTGGAAGAGGCGGTTGATCGCCTCACACGCGTCGAGTAGCGCCTGGGCGGTGGCGTGGTGCGCCTGCTGTTTATTCGCCGAGCACAGCTTCACCGCCTTCCAAACGCTGGCGTGCAGCTCGGGCCGCCGCCGGGCGTCGTCTTCGGTAAAGAAATCGCTCCAGAGAATCAACAGCTCCTGTTTACAGAGCTGGGCGTGCACCTCCTTGACGGCGACCATCCGCGCGAAACTGTTCCGGGCCTCCCGTTCCTCTTCGGGCGCCATCTTGGGCCCTGGCGTCGGGAGGGCCTCGAGCTTGGTCACCATGGTGTGCACGGTCTTGGCCGCGAGGAGCGCCGCGTGCGGATCGTAGATCCCGCACGGAATATCGCAATGGGCTTCGCCCACCCCCGCCCGCAACG
Source organism: Candidatus Omnitrophota bacterium (assembly GCA_016206635.1). Lineage (GTDB taxonomy): Bacteria > Omnitrophota > Gorgyraeia > 1-14-0-20-64-10 > JACQQZ01 > JACQRF01. Next base: position 1,695 of record JACQRF010000121.1, on the reverse strand, counting down.
CCGCCGCGAGGCCGCGCCCGATCCGCGCCGTCCACGACATGCCCGCCCCCTTCGCCGCCGGTTACCTGACGATCCCGACCAATCCGATGAGGATCAGGTAGATCGCGACGATGTAATTCAGCAGATGCGGCATGATCAGGATGAGCACCCCGGCGACCACCGAGGCGAACGGCTCTAGGCTCATCGGCATGGGCATCATGGCCACCTCCCATCTCTCACGCGCTACGGCCGCACCGGTTCCGATGGCTCGATGACGACCGCCCGCGCTCGACGCTGTCCTTGATCCACGATGTACCCCACTTCGGCCCGATCCCCCGGTCGCATGTCATCCAGCGCCAAAAACTGCTCATAGCCGCCCAGCGCCACATGCGTGTCCCGCCAGTTGATCAGGACCTCGGTCCGCTGCGGCGGATACCCGGGGCGCATCTCTTCCAGGATCAACACCCCTTTCAGAATGTCGACCGATTGGATGATGCCGGTCGACCAGAGCAGATCGCGGAGCACCGGTCGGGCGGTCGCCGCCCCGGCCGCGCGCTCGAGCACAATCGTGGTCGCCTTCCGCTCGCCGGTCGGCAGCATGAGGTACTCGACTTGGACCCACGCCCCGGGGGCCAGATCATCCGGCGTGAGGAACTGTTGGTCCCACGCGTCGGTCACGATCGTGTCCCGCGGCGTGATGACAAACTCCATCAGCGGCCCGGCGGTCCCCCGCCGGTGCTGGCGGAGCGTCAACCGCCCCGCGCGGACATCCGCGGCGTCCACCACGCCCGCCACGCGTCGCAGATCAGTTGGTCTCGACGCAGGCGGCGCCTCCACGCCGGGGCCCACGGCCTGCTGCGCCGTCACGGACGGCGCGGCCCACCCCCCGGCCATTCCCAACAAGAACAGGGTGATACCGATGGTGCCTCTCATCTGATCGTGTGTCATGGCACGCCTCCTCGTTCACGGTCACAAGCTTACGAGGCGTTTCTCAACGGGGGGTAAATTTTACGTTACAGAGTGGTGATGGAGCGGCTCACGGGGAGGAATCGAGAAGGGTCCGCGGGCGGGGGAGCGGGGCATGGAACTTTGCCCCGCCCGCGGAGTATGCGGCTACGAGACTACGAGAAGAAGGCGAAAGGCGCTATCCGCCCCCTTTACGTTTGGCGAAGCAGGTTCGGCAATAGACCGGGCGGTCTTCCCGCGGCTTGAATGGCACTTCGCATTCCTGCTTGCAGTCCGCGCACACCGCCTTGTGCATCTCGCGAGGGCCGCCATATCCCCCGCCCCCGCCGAAATCACCACCATATGCCATATCGCCTCCTCGGATGATCACCGGTCATGCCGGGCCGTGACCGTGCGCCCCTCGCGCCTGGGCCGGCCCCGTGCGTCCATGATACCCGAAGCGGGCCAGTCTGTGAAGGGGATTTCCACGGTTCGGATTAGCGGTACGCCAGCCTACTGCGACGATGTGACAGGTTGGTGAATTTGATATGACGAATTCGTGAGGTCGGCGTCCCCGGACAGGCGCTCTGAGTGCCACCGAACGCGGCGATCGACGCGTCGCCGCGCCAGGAACCGGTCCCACTGGGCCAACGACAACGGCCGGGGGAGCGGCAGCCGCGCGCGAATCGACTGCTGCAGCTCAAGATGAAATTTGAAATAGACCCCCAGGTCATACGGATACGACGTCTCATCCACGCCGACGAACGCGCC
>JACQRF010000120.1 GCA_016206635.1 Candidatus Omnitrophota bacterium | reverse complement strand
TCCCCGTTGCCGGGGACGATCCCGGGGGTGTTCTTCCATCAGGCGCGCCGCTACGGGGCGCGGACGTTCTGCCGCGTCAAGCGCGGCGGGGTCTACCAGCCGATCAGCTGGGCCACGATGGCCGGCGACGTGCAGGCGCTAGGCCTGAGCTTCCTCGAGCTGGGGGTCCGGGCCGGCGACCGCATCGCGATCCTCTCGGAGAACCGCCCCGAATGGGCCGTCGCGGATCTCGCCGCCCTCGCCGTGGGCGCGGTCACCGTGCCGATCTACACGACCCTCGCGCCCCGGGAGATCGAGGCGCTGCTGGCCGACGCCGGCGCGACCGTCGCCGTGGTCTCGACGAGCGCGCACGCCGACACGATCGAGGCGATGCGGCCCCACCTGCCGGCGCTCGCGCACGTCATCCAGATCGAGCCGCGCCCGCTCGGCCTATTCCCGCGCGGCGTCACCTGGTATGGCGAATCGCTGGGGCTCGGCCGCTCCAGCCGCGCCGGGGCCTCGGCCTTCTTCGGGCGCCTCGCCGCCCTCGAGCCATCTGCGTTGGCCTCGCTGATTTATACCTCGGGGACGACGGGGACCCCGAAAGGGGTGATGCTGACTCACGACAACTTCCTCTCCAACTGCCGGGCTTGCGCGCAGGTGATCCCGGTCACCGAGCGCGATCACACCCTCTCGTTCCTGCCGCTGTCCCATGTGTTTGAGCGGATGGCCGGCTACTACTTCATCCTCTACGTCGGCGGGACGCTCGCGTACGCCGAGTCGCTGGAGCACGTCGCGCAAAATCTGCTCGAGGTCCGCCCGACGGTGGCCTGCGCCGTGCCGCGCGTCTACGAGAAGCTGCACGCGAAAATTCAGGAGGCCGTCCAACGCAGCGGCCCCGTGAAGCGGGCGATCTTCGCGTGGGCCATGCGGGTCGGGCGCCGCGTGGCGGCGGCCCAGGGGTCGTCTCGGCTGCCCCCTGGGCTTGCCGCGCAGCGCTGGTTGGCCGATCATCTCGTCTTCCGAAAACTCCGGGCGCGCCTCGGCGGCCGCCTGCGCTTCTTCATCTCGGGGGGCGCGCCGTTGGCCAAAGAGCTGGCGGAGTTTTTCTACGGGGCCGGGGTCATGATCCTCGAGGGCTACGGGTTGACCGAGACGTCGCCCGTCATCGCGTGCAACACGCCGACGGCGCTGCGATTCGGGACGGTCGGGCGCCCGATCCCGGGCGCGGAGGTGCGCATCGCCGCCGACGGCGCGATCCTGACGCGCGGCCCGCACGTCATGGCCGGCTATTATCGCAAGCCGGCGGAGACCCGCGAGGCGCTGGAACCGGACGGCTGGCTGCGCACGGGGGATATCGGGCATCTCGACCCCGACGGCTATCTGGCCATCACCGACCGGAAGAAAGAGCTGATCGTCACGGCCGGCGGCAAGAAGGTGGCCCCGGCCCCGCTCGAGCAATTGCTCAAGGGGGACCCCGCCATCGCCGATGCCGTCGTGATCGGCGACCGGCGGCCCTATCTGACCGCCCTCCTCGTGCCGAGCGCCGGGGGGTTGGCCCGCGCCGCCGCGGCGGCGCGCCTGGCCGGCGGCGATCCCGCCGCCGTGGCCCAGGCCCCGCCGGTGCAGGCGTGGTATCGCGAGCGCCTGCACGCGTTGCAGCAGCACCACGCCCCGTTCGAACAGATCAAGCGGATCACGCTGTTGGCGGCGCCGTTCTCGCAGGAGGCCGGGGAACTGACCCCGACGATGAAGGTCCGGCGCCAGATTGTGGCGCAACGCTACGCGGCGCTCATTGACGCGATGTACGAGGCGCCGCGGCTGGGCAGTGCATGAATCGTTTGCTATAATGCAGCGGCACGAGGGGACGCTCGCGGGCGCGGGGCAGGCGCCGCTGTGGTATTGGGCGCAGGTGGTGGAGTCGGCCCGGGCCCAGTGCCTCCTCGTCCATGGATTAGGGGAACACTCGGGACGGTACCGCCATGTGGCGGAGGCGCTCACCCGTCAGCAGATGAGCGTCTGGGCCCTGGACTATCGCGGCCACGGCCGGTCGGGCGGGCGCCGCGGCCACTGTGGGGGATTCCATGAGCTGCTCGACGATGTGGGTCGCGTGGCGGCCCGCGCGCGCTCGGCGGCGCCGGCCCAGCCGCTGATGCTCATCGGCCATAGTTTAGGCGGGCTCCTCGTCTTGGCGTACGCCTTGACCTTCCCTCGGACCGTGCACGCGGTCGTCGCCTCCTCGCCGGCCTTGGACCTGGCCGCGCCGCCCCCCTGGAGTGAGCGCCTGCTGGTGGCCGTTCTTGGCCGCGTCTGGCCGACCTGCGCCGTCCCGAACGGCGTCCATCCCGAATGGCTCAGCCACGACCCCGCTGTGGTAGAGGCCTATCGCGCCGATCCGTTGGTCCATCACGCCGTGACCATGGGGGGCTATCGGGCCGTCCGTCGGGCGATGGCCGACGTCCGCCGGCGCGCCGGCGAGCTCGCCGTCCCGTGCCTGGTGCTGCAGGCCGGGGACGATCGGCTGGTCAGCGTGGCCGCCAGCCGGGCGTTCGCCGCCGCCCTGACCGCGCCGGGGAGCGCCATCCGCGTGTACGACGGGTGGTATCACGAGCTGTTCAATGAGGTGGGGCGGCCGCGCGTCCTCGACGATCTGTGCCGCTGGCTGGCGGAGCGGGTGCGCTAGCGGATGCCGACGCGCCTGGCCGTGATCGCCGTGCCGTTGCTGGCGCTGCTGCCGATGGCGGCCGCCTCGACGCCCCTCTGGGAGCGGTGGCAATGGGCCTGCCGGGAGCCGACCTTCGCGTGGCCCGTCGGCGGGCCGGCGCGCTACACCCTGCGGCACGATGTCTACGGCGCCGGGACGTTCGGCAGCCATCGCAGCGGCGGCCGGTCGCACAATGGCATTGATCTGGCCGCGCCGGTGGGGACCCCCGTGGGCGCGGCGCGATCGGGCATCGTCCGCTACGGCCAGAAGCGCAATGGGATGGGGAAGTATCTGGAGGTGGTCCATCCCGACGGGTGCGTGACGCTCTACGGGCATCTCTCCCGCCTCCTCGTCCGCGATGGGCAGTTCGTCGCGCGCGGGCAACCGATCGGGCTCGTCGGCAAGACCGGGAACGCCCGGCCGCGCGCGATTCACCCCCATCTGCATTTCGAGATCCGCCTCCGCGGCGTGCCCGTGGATCCGCTGGGCGGTTATCTCGACGGCACAGGGGGCCCGCCCCAATGATGTGGTGGATCGGCGCCCTGCTGATCTTGCTGGTGCCCGCCGCCATTTTAGGGATGATCCTCCACGATGACGCCCGCGCGGAGCGGGCGCGCCCGCCGATGGGGTGGGTGCGCCGCCTGTGGCGCGGCGCCGGGAAAGACCGCCGGCGGCATCCCCGGCACCTGGCCTCCATCCCGCTGACCTACCGCGTCCTCGCCCCGAACGCCGCCCCGTCGGAGGCCGTCACGCGCGACCTGAGCTTGGGCGGCATCGGCATGCTGCTGTCAGAGAAGCTGCTGCCCGGCACGGAGCTGGAGCTGCGATTGCAGGGTGCGCCGGCCGGCCCCCTGGTCGTCCGCGGCGCGGTGCGCTGGGTGCGCGAGATGCCGCCGCAGCCGGGCGAGGCGCGCCGGTTGTTCTGGGCCGGCCTGGAATTGCTCGCTACGACCGCGATCACCCAGCAGCAGCTGCAGGCGATCCTCGACCGGCTGACCACCTCGAATGGGCGCCCGGACGCCTGACCCCGCGGGCGCGTATGCCCGAGGGGGCCGCCGCCTCGCCCTCGCGGCGCTGGCGCTTGAGCTGGCGTACCTCTGGTGGCTGCCGGCCTCCGGCGCCGCCCAGTGGTGGGCCGCGCGGTTCGACGGCGGGTCGTCGTGGCCGACGCCCGCCGTGATCGGCTATGTCGCGGGCCTCGCCGCCCCGCTGGCGCTGCTGCAACTGCCGCTGGCGTGGGCCCGAGGGTTCCGGTTGGAGCACGCCGTCGGATTATCGCGGGAGCGGCCCGGCGCGTGGGCCTGGCGCTGGCTGAAGGCGCAGCTCGTCGCCGGCGCGCTGCTCTTGGCCGCCGCTGTCATCCTGGCGCAACTCCTGCGGGCGGCGCCGATGACGTGGTGGATCTGGGCCGCGGTCGCATGGGTGGCGTGGTCGGTGGTGCTGACGCAGTGGATGCCGGTGCTGCTGCTCCCGCTGTTTTACCGCCAGCGGCCGCTGGCCGATCAGGCGCTGACGGCCCGCATCCGCCGGCTGGCCGAGCGCTGCGGCTTGGGGGCTGCCGGCGTGTATGAGCTGGCCTTGAGCCGCCAGACGGCGAAGGCGAACGCCTGCCTCTGCGGCCTGGGGACGACGCGCCGCGTCCTGTTGACCGACACCCTCACGGCTCACTACACCCCCGAGGAGATTGACGCCATCGTCGCGCACGAGGCGGGCCACGCGCGGCTCCAACATCTGCCGCGGCTGCTGGCGTTCGGGGCGCTCTCGGCCGGCCTCAGCGTCTGGCTGGTGAGCCGGTGGCTCCCGGGCTGGTTGGCGCGGTTTGGGATCGCGGCCCCGCAGGCGCTGGCCACGCTCCCCGTCCTGGCGGCCTTGCTCGGCACGATCTCCCTGGCGTGGATCCCCGCGCAGCGGGGGCTCTCCCGGCGGTTCGAGCGGGCCGCCGACCGATTTGCGCTGGAGGTGACGCGCGCCCCGGCCGCGTTCATCGCGGCGATGCGCAAGCTGCAGCGGCAGAACCTCGCCGAGACGGACGTCAGCCGGTGGGTCGAGTGGTGGTGGTACGATCACCCCCCGATCGCCCGGCGCGTCGCGATGGCGGAGCGGTTCGCGGCCGAGGGGGCGGCCGCGTGACCGCCGCCGACTGCCTGTTCTGCGGGATCGCCGCCAAGACGGTGCCGGCCCGCGTGGTCCACGAGGATGACGCGCTGATCGCGTTCGAGGACATCCGGCCGCAGGCGCCGGTCCATGTCATTGTGATCCCGCGGCGGCACTTGGCGCGCGTGTCGGACCTCGCGCCGGCGGAGGCGTCGCTGGTCGGGCAGTTGGTCGTCGTCGCGAATCAAGTGGCCCGGCGCCTGGAGATCGCCGAGTCGGGCTACCGGCTCGTGATCAACTGCAACGCGCATGGCGGGCAGACGGTGTACCACCTGCACCTCCATCTGTTGGGAGGCCGGCCGATGCAGTGGCCGCCCGGATGATGCGATGACGAGCCCGGCCGGTCCGGATGGGGTCCGGGGTCCCCGCCTGGCGTGGCGATTCGAGGATTACCTCCTCTTCCTCCGTCGGCATGGGCTCTCGATCGTGGTCTCTGGCGCGCTGGGGTGCGGCGCGGCGGCGGCGTGGGCCAGCGCGATCCCCAATCGCTACGAGGCCCGCGCCCGCGTGTTGATTGAGCGGCCCAGCGGGGGGCCGGGGGGCGGGGAGGTGGCGCCGGCGGTCGCGACCCCTCACGACCCGGAATTCCTCGCCACCGAGTACCAATTGATCCTCAGCCGCCCCGTCTTGGACCGGGCGCTGCGCGCGATCACCCGCGACGACGCCCCCCGCGACCCGATCAGTTTCGTGCCGCGCCACGACGGGATCGGCATCGTCTCGCTGAGCACCGCGACGGGGTCGCTGGACGTCGAGCGCGGCCTGTTGCGGGTGATCCCCGTGCAGGGCACGCAGCTGGCGGACATCGTGGTGATCTCCACCCGTCCGACCGTGGCCGCGCGCCTTGCCAACACGGTGGCCGAGACGTACGTCCAGCTCAACCTGGAGCGGCGCCAGCGCCAGGTGGCCGGTGGGACGCCATGGTTGCGGGAAGAGGTGACCCGGGCCGAGGGCGAGCTGAAGACCTGGCAAGAGGCCCTTCAGCGCACGCAACGCCAGCCCGAGGCGGATCCCGTGGCCGACGAGGCGGCGCGCCGGCAGGTCGAGCTCCGTGGCGAGCTGCTGGGCACGCTGGCCAAGCGCCTGAAGGAGCTGGAGGTCGCGCAGCGCCTGCACGCGAACAATGTCCAGATCATTGATCCGGCGGAGCTGCCCGATCGGCCCGTCTCCCCCCACCGGTTTTCAATGATCGTCTGGGGCGGGCTCGTGGGGTTGGCGCTCGGCGGCGGCGTGGCGCTCCTCCGGGAGCTGTTGACGACGGCGATCCGGATCCGCCGGGATCTCGAAGAGCTGGTGGATCTGCCGTTCCTGGGTCACGTCATTCGGATCCCGTTCTCGGCCGGCCGAGGTCGGCATGCCCTCTTCTTCACCCAATCGCCCAACGGCGTCGCGGCCGAGAGCCTGCGGGCGATCCGGACGACCCTCGAGTTCCTGCTGCCGGAGCGGCCGATCCAGCGCGTGCTGATCACCAGCAGCCTCCCCCAGGAAGGGAAGACGACGGTCAGCGCCAATCTCGCGGTGGCCTTGCAGGAGTTGGGCCGCCGCGTGGTCCTCATTGATGCTGACATGCGCCGCCCCGCGCTCTTTAGGCCGTTCCAGGTCCCCCTCGAGCCGGGGCTGAGCACCTATCTCCAAGGGCAGGCGACCGTCGACGAGATCTTGCAAACCCCGGCCTCGGCCCAGGGGGTCACGGTGATCACCTCGGGGGCCACCCCGCCACGCCCCGCGGATCTCCTCGCCAGCCCCCAGATGACACGGCTGCTGGATCAGTTGGGGGCCTCGTTCCAATACATCCTCGTGGATACCCCGCCGGTGATCGCCGTGGCCGACGCCACCATCTTGAGCCGCGTCATTGACTCGGCCGTGCTCGTGGTCCGCTCCAACCGGACGGCGCGGGAGGTCCTCGTGAGCGCGCATCGCATCCTGACCCAGAGCCCCCTCAAATTTCTCGCGACGATCCTGAACGATGTCCGGCCGGAGTATGAGTATCAATACTATCGGCGGGGGTCCGCCTACTACACGACGCGGCCGCGCGCGCCGACGGCCTCGCGGGCGATTAGCTCAACTGGCTAGAGCGCTTCCCCTACACGGAAGAGGTTCCTGGTTCAAGCCCAGGATCGCCCAGTCTCCTCCCGCGCGGTAGCTTGTGTTCCGGTATACAGCTTGATACGATGGAGCATCCTTCCGGGGCCGTGGTGTAGCCTGGTCTAACACGTCAGATTGTCAATCTGAAGATCGGGGGTTCAAATCCCCTCGGCCCCGTTTCTTAAGACACCTGCCAGCAGCTCCGCATCCGACAGGGCGCCGGCCCCTTGGCTCAAGAGCCGCTCCCGCGGCCGCTCCGACTTGGGCCACTCCTTAATCGACTTGCCCACGATCAAACCTTCCCTTCATTCAGCAGCACGTCGAACTCATGGACGGTCATGAAGGCATCGGTGATGCTCTGGTCCCTCTCGGCCTGGGAATCCGGCTGGAGGAATGTGGCGACCCAGGCGGGACCGTTGGTTTCATGGGTGGCGAAAGCCGTGTGGATCCTTGAAACAGCTTCTTTGACCAGCGGGGCGCTCAGATGCGGACGCAGAGCGTCTGCAACATCGCGGGGACCCTTCTGGTAGTTGGCAACAAGAGCATAAATGTCATAGGCGTCCTTCTCTCGATAACGTTCTCCTAAGACGATCCCCTTCATGATGAGACAGCCAACGACATCTGCCATCTGGATTGGCACGGTGATCTGACCGCCTTCGGGGAGTGTTCCCGTCAGGTCAAACGCTGTTTTGTGTTTGAACGCTGCCTCGCAGCCTTTCGTTTTGCGGGCCAGGAGGTCATCTTGGACTGGCAGGTGCCGATGCTGGCCGGTTCTCGGATCTTCCTGGTGGGTCAAGAAATCCACCCGGATTCTGTACAACTGCTTATCTACCGGAGAGATAACTTCCCGCTCAAAGACGTAAGGGATGGGGTTGCCCCGGATGTCCGGCGCTGGGCGATAACTTCGCTCCTTCAAGAGTTCCACAATCGTGGCGTACTGCTGCTCGCTTAACTTGGCGGGATCCACAGCCACATCAAGGTCGATGGAGCCGACGTGGAGGAATGTATTGTCGGGCAGGCGGTGTTTCTCCAAAAGAAGATACGGCACCCAACCACCCACCAGGACAAGCGCGTCTCGATACGCCCGAAGGGTGGTCATCACTTCCAGGAGCACGCTTTTGGAGGCAGCTGTAATTCCTGGGTTGTACGTTTGGGCGGTCCGTTCAGGCGGCATCTTCAAAAACCGATCTTCTGTTCGCGAAGGAACTCGGCTTGCTCTCTTCCGCGGGCAGGATTGGAGTAGAGATCCAGGTAAAGCTGAATGTTACCCACAAGGGTCACGTTGTTGATGGCCTGCGTCCTGTAAAAAATCCCAGGGTCGTAGGGGATATAAATC
>JACQRF010000119.1 GCA_016206635.1 Candidatus Omnitrophota bacterium | reverse complement strand
GCTCAGCCGTGGCAGCAGCGCGGCCGCCGGCGTCTCGCGCACCGTGGGCTGCGTCTCCAGGATCTCCAGCACTCGCTGCGCCGCCCCCGCCGCCTGCTGGTTCACCGCATGGAGCTGGCTCAACCGCTTGAACGGCTGGACCAGGCTGACGAGGGCCGCGATGAACAGGGTGAACAGCCCCGCCGACAGTTGCCCGCTCAGCACCTGCCGGCCCCCGACCACCAGCATCCCCAACCCGCCGGCCGCCCCGATCACCTCCGTCACCCCGCTGAGCGCCGCCATCCGTTTGACCGTCCGCACGTTGGCCTTGTAGTACGCCAGATTATGCCGGCGGAACGTCTCCAGTTTTTGCCGCTCGAGGAGAAACGCCTTGATCACCCCGATCCCGGAGAAGGTCTCCACGAGGATCGCGTTGATCTCCGCCATCCGTTCCTGCACCGTGATCCCGATCTTCCGGAGGATCCGCCCCAGCCGCACGATCGGGAACGCCAGCGCGGGAAACAGCAGGATGGTGACGAGCGCCAAGTTGGCATCGAGGCTGAACAGCACGGTGGTCATGATCACCACCTTCGTCAGCTGCCGCACGAAGTCGGCCAACCCGCCAGTCAAGGAATTCTGGATCACGCTGACATCGTAGGTCACGCGCGACACCAGCGTCCCCGTCCGCGCCTCGGTGTAGTAGTCGAGCGACAGCCCCATCAGGTGCTGGTAGAGCGCGTTGCGGATATCGCGCAGCACGCCGAGGGCCACGCCGTTCATGAACCAGTTTTGGAAGAATTCGCTGAGCGCCTTGCCAGTCAGCGCCAGCAGCGCCGCGATCGCGATGGCCTGCAGGAGGAACTCCGGATCTTGCTGATTGAACCAGGCGGCCGCCGCTTGCAGCGCGGCCGGCCACTCCGGACGGACCGGGACCGTGGCCCGCGTGAACACCCGGTCCACCAGCGGCACGACCATCCCCAGCGAGAGGCCGTTGAACGCCTCGGACAAGATCATGAACAGGCAGCCGAGCGCAAACCGGCCCCCATGGGGCCGCAAAAATGGGAGGAGGCGGCGATACGCCGTCGACGGTTTCATCGCCCTCATGATAGCATCGCCGATGGTATAATGCCACGCATGTCACGCGTTCACGTCGGGGTGATCGGCGTCGGGCATCTCGGGGCCATTCACGCCCGGATCTACGCGCAACTGTCCGGCGCGCGGCTGGCCGGCGTGTGTGACGTCCTGCCGGAGCGCGCCGCGGCCGTCGCGCACGCGCACGGCGCCACCGCCTACACGCAGCTCTCGAAACTCTTGCCGCAGGTCCAAGCGGTTTCCATCGCGGTCCCGACCGCCGCGCATTTCACCGTCGCCAAGCAATGCCTGGCCGCCGGCGTGCACGTCCTGCTCGAGAAGCCGATCACCCGCACGCTGGCCCAGGCCGACGCCCTGCTCGCCCTCGCCCGCCGGCGCCACCTCACCGTGCAGGTCGGTCACGTCGAGCGATTCAACAGCGCGTTCCAGGGCATCGCCAAAGTCTTGAAAGAACCGCGGTTCATCGAGTGCCACCGCCTCGGCCCCTACACCCAGCGCGGCACCGACGTCGGCGTCGTCCTCGACCTGATGATCCACGACATTGACATCGTCCTGTGGCTGGTCGGCCAGCCGGTGCGGCGGATTGACGCGGTGGGGGTGAGCATCCTGTCGGCATCGGAGGACATCGCCAACGCGCGGCTGACGTTCGCCAATGGGGCGGTCGCCAATCTCACCGCCAGCCGGGTGACGCCGGAGACCCTGCGCAAAATCCGGCTCTTCCAGTCCGACACCTATATCTCGGTGGATTACGCGGCGCAAGCCGCGAAGGTATTCCAGAAACACCACGGGGCCATCGCCCACCGCGAGCTCCCGATCCAGCGCGAGGAGCCGCTGAAAGCGGAGCTGGCATCGTTCCTCGAGGCGGTCCGGCGCGGCCACCGCCCGGTCGTCACGGGCGAGGACGCCCGCGAAGCGCTGCGCGTCGCGCTGACCATCACCCGAAAGATTCTGAAGGGGTCAGACCGACGGTGCCAGGCCCCTACAGGGCTCTACAGGGGCCTGGCACCGTCAGAGGAGGTCTGACCCCTTATGCATCTGTTCCTCATCGCCGGGGAGACCTCCGGTGATCGGCACGCGGCCGCCCTCGTCCGAGAGCTGCGCCGGCTCGACCCCCAGCTCCAGTGCGCCGGCCTCGGCGGCCCCCAGATGCGCGCCGCCGGGGTCGAGCTCATCGCCGATCTCACGCAGCACGCCGTCGTCGGCCTGCTGGAAGTCGTGCGGCATCTCGGCACGCTGCGCCGGCTCTTCCGCCAGGCCGCCGCCGCCCTCGACACCCAACGCCTCGACCTCGTCGTCCTCGTGGACTACCCCGGCTTCAACCTCCGGTTCGCCCACGAGGCCAAGCGCCGCGGCATCCCGGTCGTCTATTACGTCAGTCCCCAAATCTGGGCCTGGGGGGCCGGGCGCCTGCGCGCCATCCGGCAACTCGTGGACCGGATGCTCGTCTTCTTCCCATTCGAGGAGCAGCTCTACACCGAGGCCGGCGTGCCGGTCACCTGGGTGGGCCACCCCCTGCTCGACGCCGCGCCAGTCACCCAGCCGCGCGCGCAGGCGCTCCAGCAGTACGGCCTCCGCACCGACGGGCCGGTCATCGCCCTGCTCCCCGGCTCCCGGCGCCAGGAAGTCCAACGGCTGTTGCCGATCCTCGTCGCGGCCGCCGGCCGGCTCGCCGGCCAACTCCGCGGCATCCGGTTCCTCGTCCTGCAAGCCCCCGGCCTGCCCACCGAGCTGTACCACACCATCGTGCGTCCTGAGCTCCGTCGAAGGGCGACGGCCGACATCACCCTGGTGCCCGACTGGGACGACAACTTGCTGGCCGCCTGCGATCTGGCGTTGGTCGCCTCCGGCACGGCCACGCTCGAATGCGCGCTGCTGGAGCGGCCGATGGTGGTGGTGTACCGGACGAACGCGCTGACGTGGTGGATCGGCACGAAGCTCGTGCGGCTGCCGTATATCGGCTTAGTCAACGTGGTGGCGGGGCGGACGCTGGTCCCGGAATGCCTGCAGGGGCATGCGACGCCGGAGAAGATCGCGGACGAGGCGATGACGATCGTACGGTCAGAAGTCGTGCGGCGTCAGATGCAGGACGGGTTCCGCGCGGTGCGCGCCGCCCTCGGCCACCCCGGCGCCAGCCGCCGCGCCGCCGCCGCCGTCCTCGCCCTCTTGAAAAAGTAGAAAAAGGGCCGTCCTTCAGGGCGGCCTTTTGCGCGTTCTACAGCAGCGGCAGGTAGGTCTTCAGGTCGTAGTCGGCGCGGTCAGCGCGGGAGATACCGTTTCAGTTCGCGCGCCAGGGTGGCCCGGAAGTCCTTGACGAGGGACTGGTGGTCGCGCGGTAAGAAGAGTCGGAGTTCCCGAAGCGACTCGGCTTGCATCGCCTGGAGTCGGGTGAGGACCTCCGGCAAGCGGCGGCGCATCGCTTGAGGGACCATCCCCTTCCGGAGGAGGAAATAGAGGTCGTAGAAATCCCTCGGCTTGGCGCGGGTGAGCAGGGCGGTGAGCTTCTCCTCCACCAACAGATCCTGCGGCAGATGCAGCAGCGTGTAGGCCGGCAGCAAGTCGCCGGCGATCAACGCCGTCTCGCCGCGCAGGGGCGTCCGACCCCGCAGGGAGATTTCGAGCTGGGTCTCGACGCGGTACTCCAAAACCTGATGGCGAATGACTCCGAGGTAACCGCCGCTCGTCGTTTTGGCCTCGGCGATGTCCACGGCCACGCCGACGCGCTCGACCGCGCTCAACGTGTCCTCGATAAGGTTCTCGATCGCCGCCGGCCGGATCCCGAATCCTGAGAAGTCCAGGTCCTCGGAAAACCGGGGGCTGCCGTAGATCACCCGCAAGGCGGTCCCGCCCTTGAAGAGCACGCGGGAGGCCGCCTCCTGCTGATAGAAGGTTGAGAGAAACAGGTGCTGACAGTATTCCCGAGCGACGTTCAGCGCCGTCGTCTGAGAGCGAATCGCCACGCGCTGAATCACGGCTGCGTCAATCATCGCAGCGCTCGGAGTCGAACCATCAGGGACGGGCGGCCGAAGCGCCGGGCATATGATTCGGCGCGCCGCCAATTCACCGATCGCAGGTCCAGCCGGTCGCCCAAGGCCTTCTTCTGCAAATCCACGAAGTACACGGTATCCACCAAGGCCTTCTCCGGCATCGCCACAAGGACGGTGTCCGTCCCGACCTTGACCGGCGCATACCCGGTGAACGCGGCCACCTTCAGCCGGTGGTACTCGAAGGTGTGGCCGAGCGCCGAGAACGTCCGGGTGGGGCGTGAGGTGGCCGAGGTGAGCACGTAGGTCATCTCGGGAATCAGGTGATGGTAGGCCAACGCCCATTCGAAGGAGAGATAGGACGGCTCGTACAGCCGGTTGGCGACCACCGGCGCAGACGGCGGGGCGTCGGTCACCGCGTAGAGCCCCCGGCGCAGCTTCGTCAACAGGCCGCGCTTGGCGGCGCGGTGCACGAGGAACCGCACCGCCACGGGGGAAATCCTCAGCAAGCGCCGAAGCTCCAGCGGCGTGAACACCCGGAGCCCCTGCGCCCGCAGCGCCCGCCCCACGGTGATCCAATTCACATAATTAGCCATATTGCTAATCATATGAATTCAATGGCGGTTCGTCAAGCGCGAACCATAGGCGGGGGAAGCCGCGCCCCGCGCCTACAGCAGCGGCAGGTAGGTCTTCAGGTCGTAGTCGGTGACGGCGGCGCGGGCGCGCTCCCACTCGAGCCGCTTGTTCTGCAGGAAGGACTCAAAGACGTGGGGCCCGAGCGCCTGGCGGACCAGCGCGCT
>JACQRF010000118.1 GCA_016206635.1 Candidatus Omnitrophota bacterium | reverse complement strand
GGCCAACCGTGGGCTTAGGACGCCCCCGCTCTATCCGAGTTGAGCTACAGGCGCAAATGGGTTCGCTTAGATTCAATGGCGGGTGCTCCGTCGCGCTCGTTCTTCACGGGCAAAGGCCCTGGTTTTCAACGATTCGTTGGCGAACCCATTTTTCAGGGGAACCCACAACAGACCGGGTTCCCCTGAATAATCCCCTCCAAGGAATTTCCCATCACTCCTTAACACACCGGGTTCCCCCTGATCCGATCCCCCTCCAAGGAAATCCTGTTGGGGTTTGCCGAGGAGCCTGGTTCGACGCTGGCCACGGGTGACGCGAGCCGGGGCCCCCGCCCGCCCGGAGCGGGGGATGGGGGGCAGATGTGGCCCCCGCGAGGACGGCGGGGTGGGCTCGCGGCAGGCCCCGGGGCCAGCGCACGGCTCATCACTCCTTGTCGTAGGTGATGAGGGAGAAGAGGTCGACGCCGTAGGATTGCAAGCGGTCTCGGCCTTTCAGGAATCCCAGCTCGATGAGGAATGCGACGCCGACGATCCGGCCCTGGAGCTGCTGGATCAGCTTGACGACCGCCTCCGCCGTCCCGCCGGTGGCCAGGAGATCATCAACGATCAGCACGTGGGTGCCGGGGGCGAAGGCGTCTTGATGGATCTCCAGCGTGTCGGTGCCGTACTCGAGAGCGTAGCTGGTCTGATGGGTTTTCCACGGCAGCTTGCCTTTCTTGCGGATCGGGACGAGCCCGGCGCCCAACGAGTAGGCCACGGCGCTGCCGACGATGAAGCCGCGGGCATCCACGGCCGCCACGGTGTCCACCCGCTGCGGCCGGTAGCGCTCGGCGATTCGGTCCACGATCTCGCGCAGGCACCGACCATCCTGCAGCACGGTCGTGATGTCCTTGAACACGATCCCCGGCTTCGGGAACCCCGGCACGTCGCGGATGCACGCCTTCAGATCAGACGGCATGGACATTGTCCCCGGCCGGCTCGCCCGGGATCGGGCCCACCGTCGCATCCCGAGACAGCAGGAACGCGTGGAGTTTTCGCTCCGCGGAGCTCTGGATCTGGCGAACGCGCTCGCGGGTCAGCCCCAACTGCTTGGCGGTCTCCCCCAACGTGTAGGTCACCCCATCCTGCAGCCCATACCGCAGGCTGAGGATCGCCCGCTCCCGATCGGTCAACCGCTCCAGCAGGTCGGCCACCTTCTCGTGCGTCAGGAACTCCGCGAGCTCGTCCTTGGAGGTGGTGACCCCGGCATTCTCCACCAGATCCATGAACTGGGCGGTGCCCTCATCGCCGATCGGGGCGTCCAGCGAGGCCGGCGTCGCGGTGAGCTCCTCCAACCCCTCGACTTTCTTGAGCGGCAGCCGCATCGCCTTGGCGATCTCGGCCGGCTCCGGCTTGCGCCCCAGCCGCTGGGCGAGTCGCTCGGTGATCTTCCGGTACTTCGAGAGAACGTCCACCATATAGACCGGGATACGGATGGTCTTGCCCTGATTGGCGATCGCGCGCAGCACGAACTGCTTGATCCACCACGCCGCGTAGGTGGAGAACCGGTAGCCGCGGGTGGGGTTAAATTTCTGGACCGCCCGCATCAGCCCGAGGTTGCCTTCCTCGATCAGGTCGGCGAGCGGCACGCCGAGGTTGCCGTACCGTTTGGCGATGCTGATCACGAGCCGAAGGTTCGCCTGGATCATCCGTCTGCGGGCGCGCACATCGCCGCGTCGGACGCGGCGCGCCAGCGCCAGCTCCTCCGGCGCGGTCAAGAGCGGGATGCCCTTGATGTCCTTGAGGTACAGCCGGATCGGATCGGACATCATCGACCCCGGCGCGCGTCGGCCAGCGCGGCCTGGGCCGCCGCCAGCCGCGCGATCGGCACGCGGAACGGCGAGCAGCTCACGTAGTCCAGCCCGATCCGGTGGCAGAACATCACGCTGGCCGGATCGCCGCCATGCTCGCCGCAGATGCCGATCTTGAGGCCCGGGCGGGCCGCCCGCCCCTTCGCAATCGCCAGCTCCATCAGCTGGCCCACGCCGGTCTGATCAATGGAGGCGAACGGGTTGGCCGCGACGATCTCGTGCTCGAGATAGGCCGGCAGGAACGAGCCGCTGTCGTCCCGGCTCATGCCGAGCGCCGTCTGCGTGAGGTCGTTCGTGCCGAAACTGAAGAACTCGGCGTCGGCCGCGATCGCGTCGGCCACCAACGCCGCGCGCGGCACCTCGATCATCGTCCCAAGGGTATAGGGGATCTTCTGCCGGGTCGCCGCCTGCACCTGGCGCGCCACGCGGCGCACAACCTCGGCCTGCAGCTGCAGCTCCTTCGGGAACCCGACGAGCGGGATCATGATCTCCGGCGTGACGGCGATCCCCTCCTGGCGCACGCGGGCAGCCGCCTCAAAAATCGCGCGGGCCTGCATCGCCGTGATCTCCGGGTAGGCGATGCCGAGGCGGCAGCCGCGGTGCCCGAGCATCGGATTGGCCTCATGCAGCTGCGCCACGCGGGCCGCCACCTTCTCGTACGGCTGCTGGAGCTTCTCCGCCAGCCCCCGGAGGATCCCGCTGTCGTTGGGGAGGAACTCGTGCAGCGGGGGGTCGAGGGTGCGGATCGTCACCGGCAGGCCCTTCATCTGCCGAAAGATCCCGACGAAATCGTCCCGCTGGTACGGCAACAATGTGGCGAGGGCCCGCTGACGCGCCTCCGGCGTCTCGGCGATGATCATCTCGCGCACCGCGTCGATCCGGGTACCGCCGAAGAACATGTGCTCCGTCCGGCACAGCCCGATCCCCTCGGCCCCGAACGCCACGGCATTCGCCGCTTGGTCCGGCTGGTCGGCGTTCGTGCGGATCTTCAGCCGCCGCAACTTGTCGGCCCACCCCATCAGCCGGGCGAATTGCCGGTAGGTCGCGCTCTGCGCGGCCGGCAACGTCCGGTGGACGAGCACCTGCGTGATCTCGCTGGGCGCTGTCTTGACGTTGCCCACGAACACCTCGCCGGAGGCGCCGTCGATGGAGAGCGCCTCCCCCTCGCGGATGACCTGCCCGTGGACCCGCATCAGCCGCTGGGCATAATCCACGTGGATCTCCTGCGCCCCGCAGACGCAGACCTTGCCCATCTGCCGCGCGACCAGCGCCGCGTGGGAGCTGACGCCCCCGCGCGCCGTCAAGATCCCCTCGGCGGCGATCATGCCGCGCAAATCTTCCGGCGTCGTCTCGATCCGGACCAGCAGCGTCGGCGCCCCTGTGTTCGCGAGGGCCACCGCATCCTCGGCATTGAACACGATCTTGCCACTGGCCGCCCCCGGCCCCGCGGCCAACCCTTTGCAGAGCAGCCGCCCGGCCCCCTCGGCCGCCTGCCGGTCCTGCCGGTCGAACACCGGCGCCAACACCTGGCTCAATGAATCGGCCGGGACCCGCGCGACCGCCGTCTGCCAATCAATCAGCTTCTCCTGGACCATCTCCACGGCAATCCGCACGGCGGCCAGCCCGGTCCGCTTGCCATTGCGGGTCTGCAACATGTAGACCGTATGGTCTTCCACCGTGAATTCGAAGTCTTGCATGTCCTTGAAATGCCGCTCGAGCGTTTGCCGGACGCGCTCCAGCTCCGCGTGCGCCTTCGGCATCTCGCGAGCCAGCTGCGCGATCGGCTGCGGCGTGCGGATGCCGGCGACGACATCCTCGCCCTGCGCGTTGATCAGGTATTCCCCGTAGAATGCTTTCTTCCCGGTGGCGGGATCGCGGGTGAACGCCACGCCGGTGGCGCTGGTGGGCCCAAGGTTGCCGAAGACCATCGCCTGCACGTTGACGGCGGTGCCCCAATCGTGCGGGATGTGGTATTTCCGGCGGTAGACGATGGCGCGGTCGTTGTTCCACGAGCCGAACACCGCCCCGATCGCGCCCCACAGCTGCTGGCGCGGGTCCTGCGGGAATGCCGCGCCGACGTGCCGCGCAATCAACGCCTTGTAGCGGCGCACGAGCTCCTGGAGATTGCCGGCCGTCAGGTCGGTGTCTTTCTCGACGCCGACCTCGGTCTTGAGCGCGGCGAGGATTTCCTCGAACGGATCATGCGCGTCGCGCCCCTCGGCCTGCACGCCCATCACCACGCCGCCGTACATCTGAATGAATCGGCGGTAGCTGTCCCAGGCAAAGCGGGCGTTGCGAGAGCGCCGCGCCAATCCCTCGACGGTCTGATCGTTGAGGCCGAGGTTGAGGATGGTGTCCATCATCCCCGGCATGGACTCGCGCGCGCCGGAGCGGACGCTGACGAGCAGCGGGTTCTGGAGGGTGCCGGCTCGGTCGCCGAACCGCTTGCCGGTGAGCTGCTCCAGCCGCGCGAGGGCGGCTTCAACCTGTGAGGTGAGAATTTTCGGATAGGTCTGCTGGTGGGCGTCGTAATAGGCGCAGACTTCAGTCGTGATCGTGAACCCGGGAGGCACCGGCAAACCGATGCGCGTCATCTCGGCGAGATTCGCCCCCTTGCCGCCCAACAACGCCTTCATCTGCGCGGAGCCGTCGGCCTTGCCCGCGCCGAAGCCGTACACGTGCTTGGCGCGGGTCGCCTCGGTGGCGCGCCGGGTGCGGCGGCTCACAGGTCTTTCGGCAACGGCAGTTGGCACAAATCCCCCACGGCATTGGCGTATACGGTGTAGATCTCGCGCATCAGCGCGAGGCGGTTCCGGCGCACATCCAGGTTCTCGTCCATGATGAAGACGTTATCGAAAAACCGAGACAGCGGCGGGTACAGCGTCCCGTACGATTCCGTGGCCTTGGCGTAATCGCCTTGTTGCAGCCACCGGGTCGTTTCGGCCTTCACGGGCCCCCACGCCTCCCAGAGCGCCCGCTCCTCGGGCGCGGCGAACTTCGACGGGTCCGGTTGACCAACGCCGGCATCGTCATTCTTGACGGAAGCCACGATCCGGCCGGTCCGCTCGACGACTTTCCCGGCTGCAAAGAGAATCTGTTCCCGCTGGCGGGCATCCTGCCAAAACGCCTGGAGCGTGTCCAGCCGCCGGCGCACATCGGCCAGATCGCCGGTCGGCCCCGCCAGCACCGCCTCGACGATTTCCCGCGGGTACCCACGACTTTCGATCGCCCACCACCGAACACGATCCAGGAGGAACGCCCGCAACTGGGACTGCAGCGTCGTGTCCGCAACGGTTAGCTTCGAGTGATCGCGCCATGATTCTAGCGCCGAATGAATGAGGGTGTCAAGCGACAGGGACAGCGGTTTCTCGACGAGAATCCGCACCAGGCCGAGCGCCTGCCGGCGCAGGCCGTACGGGTCCTCGCTGGACGTCGGCGCCAGCCCGATGCCGAAGAATCCGGTCAGCGTGTCCACGCGATCCAACAGGGACAACCAAAGGCCGGTGTCGCTGGCGGGGATCGGATCTTTCGCCGTGCGCGGCGCGTACTGCTCCCGCAGGGCCTGGACTACCTCGGTTGGTTCGTCGTCGTGCTTGGCATACTCCGAACCCATCACCCCCTGGAGCGTCGGGAACTCTTTGACCATCTGCGTGACCAGGTCCGCTTTCGCCAGCCCGATGGCCCGGACCAGCGCCTCCCGGTCGCCGCACGCCAGCGTCCGGACCACGGATTCCAGACGGGCCGATTTCTCCGCGACGGTCCCGAGCGATTTGTGGAACGCGACGCCGGCCAACGACGCCGCCTTGTCGGCCAGCGACGTCTTGACGTCTTCACGCCAGAAGAACTGCGCGTCGGTGAAGCGGGCTTCGAGAATCCGCTCGTAGTTGGCCATGACGACGAGAAGGTTTGTAGGTTTACCTTCCAGCACGACGAGGAACTTCGGCAGGAGCCGCCCCTGCGCGTCGCGGACGCTGAACGCCTTCAGGTGTTTGGCCATCGCCGTCGCCAGCACGTCCGGCGGAAGTGTCAGGTAATCCTCCCGGAAT
>JACQRF010000116.1 GCA_016206635.1 Candidatus Omnitrophota bacterium | reverse complement strand
GGGGTGAGGGGGTCGGGGCGTCCCTCTTGGTGGATGATTTTGAGATCGGCCAGACGTCGGGGCTGTTCGCCGAGCGGAAGAACCGGCTGGATGCTTTCCAGGGGACGTGGGCCCGTCGCCCCTCCTCGACCGTGATCACGAAGGCGCCCGACGCCCGCCCGGGCCACCCGGGCACGGTGCTGCGCATCGAGTATCATAAGTTGGGGGGGTGGTGCGGCTGGTACACGCTGCTCAACGGGATCGACGTCTCGCCGTACAACGCGCTGACATTCTGGGTGCGCGGCGAGCGGGGCGGCGAGCGCTTCGACATCGGGCTGGCCGACGAGCGGATGCAAACACTGGAGATTGATGCCGTGTACGTGGGGACCATCAAGGCGTTCCTCCCGCAGGGGGTCACCACCGACTGGCAGCTGGTCCGGGTGCCGATCGCCAGCCTGCGCTCCGAGATGGACCTGACCCGCATGGGCTCTCTCGTGCTGTGGTTCCGGTACGACGGCGCCGGCGCCATCCAGGTGGACGATGTCCAGTTCGTGAATGATCCCGAGGTCACGCGGTGGCAGGAGCACAACCGCCCGCGCGCCGACTCTCACCCGGCCGCCCCGCGCGCCATGTGGGTGTGGAAGCTCGACCCGGTCCTCAGCCCGCAGGTGCGCGACGACCTGTTCGCCTTCTGCGAGCAGACGGCGATCACCCGCCTCTACCTCTATCTGGGCGAGTCGCCGGTCACCCGGGCCTCGCCCGCCTACCAGGCCCAGTTGGCTGAATTCCTGACGGCGGCGCACCGGCGAGGCCTCGCCGTGGACGCGCTGACCGGCAACCCATTGTGGGCGTTGCGCGTCAATCACCAGGTGCTGCTGGACTGGATCCAAGGGTTCCTCGCCTACAACGCGGCGCGCCCCCCCGAAGCCCGGATTGATGGCGTGCACCTCGACGTCGAGCCGTACCTGATCACGCAATGGGAATCGGACCGGGACGGCACCAAGCGGCAGTACGTGGAGCTGCTGCAGCGGTGCCGGACGATCGTGGCCGCGGCGAAGCAGCCGCGGTTCCAGCTCGGCATCGCGATCCCGCTGTTCTACGAGCGCGAGGGGGAGTTCGAGCGGGAGGTGCTGTCGCAGGTGGATTACGCGGGGCTGATGGACTACTACGACGCGTCGGTGGACTTGATTGAGAAGGCGATCCCGCACATCCGCCTGGCCGGCCAGCTCGGCAAGAAGATCACCATCGGCGTGGAGACGCAGGACCTCGTGCAGATGGGGCAGGGGAAGCGCCGCAACACCTTCCACGAGGAGGGGTGGGACGAGATGGAGCAGCAGCTGGCGCTCCTCACCAATGAGTTCGCCACGCAGCCGGGGTTCGGGGGGTTGGCGATCCACGCCTACGAGAGCTACCGCCTCCTCCAGCGCGGCCGCAACGTGCCGACGCGCGACCGCCCGGCCCAGCCATACATCGTGCCCTCCGCCCACGCGACCCGGCCCGTGGCGGTGGATGGGGATCTCGCCGAGTGGCAGGGGCTGACGCCGATCGTGGTGGATAAGAAAGCCGGCGTGGTCTACGGCGCCGGGGCCTGGAAGGGGCCGCAGGACTTGAGCGTCAAGATCTGGAGCCAGTGGGATGAGCAGGCGGTCTATCTGGCGTGCGACGTGACGGACAACGCCGTCGTGCAGGAGCGCCGCAAGGGGGACATGTGGGAGGGGGACCACATCGAGCTGTGGATTGATGCCGATCTCTACGGCGACTACAATGAGGCGATGAACAGCGCCGACGATTTCCAGATTGGGCTGAGCCCCGGCAACTTCCGCGACGTGCCGCCGGAGGTCTTCATCTGGGTGCCCTCGGTCCCGCCCGCCATCCTGCAGGCGATCGCCGTCGCGGCCAAGCCGCGCGACCGGGGGTACACGGTGGAGCTGCGCCTCCCGGCCGCCGCGCTGTTCTCCACCCTCCAGCGGCGCGTCGGCATCGAGCCGGACCAGAAGGTCCACCGCGCGGTCGTCCCCCAGGAGCCGGGGGTGCAGGGCGAGGTGTTCGCGGACCAGCGGCTCCGGACCGGGTTCCGGATGGGGATCATGGTGGATACGAGCGACACCGATGACCCGCACCAGCCGCAGAAGATGCTCCTCTCGACCTCGACAGACCGGACCTGGGGCGACCCGACGACCTTCGGCTACCTGGAGCTGCAGTCATGAACACCCCTCGATGGGGCCTGACCCCTTTGGGTCAAACCCAAAGGGGTCAGGCCCCATTGGCTCTACAGGGGCCTGGCACCGTCAGGGGGGGTCAGGCCCCATTGGTCGTGGTCCTGGCGCTTTGGGTGGCCGGCGCCGCCCCGCTGGCGTGGGCGGCCGACGGCGTGCCGCTCGATCAGGTCCCGCCGCTGCCGGAGCGCACGCTGCTGTTCCGGGCCGAGCAGACATTCGGCGAGCGAGGGAAGATCGGGGGCTTCGCGTTGAAGCCGTCCAAGTACGGCGCCTACGAGGACGACCGGGTCTGGTTCCGCGGCCCCGGCGGGGAGCCGCCGCCGCATGAGGCATGGCGTTTCCAATACAAGAAGGCGCCCGGCATCCCATTCTGCGGGACGTACGTGATGATCCTGGGGGATCTCTCGCGCTACAGCACGCTGACCTTTTGGGTGAAGGGGCAGCGCGGCGGGGAGGCGTTCGAGATCGGCCTCAACGACACGATCTCCAACAAGCGGGAAGACGCGGTGTTCGCCGGCTCCATCTACCGGTATCTGCCGCGCGGCGTCACGACGGCATGGCAGCAGGTGGTCGTCCCGCTCGAGGATTTTTTCGGCCCTGATTTATCGCGTGTTTACTCCCTGGTTTTCAACTATAATGAAGAAGGCAGCGGGGCCTTCTGGGTGGACGGCCTGGCGTTCCACCGCGCCGTGCTGGTGGACCGCGCCGCCCAGATCGAGCGCCAGGGCTACCTGGTCGTGGATAATTTTGACCACAGCGACCTGAACTTGCTGGGCCGCAAGACCAACGCGTTCAAGCGGTTGCCGTCCACGTGCGCGGTGGCGCGCGTCCCGGCGGCGCGGCACGGCGCCGAGGGCCGCGGGCTGCGGCTCACGTACCAGAAAGAGGCGGCCGGCTGGTGCGGCTACTACACGCTGCTGAACCAGATTGACGGCGACTATTTCGATGCCACGCCGTACAAGGCGGTGAGCTTTTTGGTGCGCGGCGGCGCCGGCCGGGAGACGTTCGAGATCGGGATGGCCGACAAGAATTGGCAGACGATCGGCGACTCGGTCAAGGCGGGCCCCGTCGAGAAATACCTGCCGCGCGGGGTGACGACGGCCTGGCAGGAGGTGGTGATCCCGCTGGCGGATTTCGGCAAACTGGATTTTCCCCAGATGGGGTCGCTGGTGATCAATTTTCACCAGCAGGGCCGTGGTATCCTAGACGTAGACGATGTGCTGTTGATCCGGAAGACGGAACAGGAGCTCCTGCAGGAATGGGACGACTGAGGGCTTGCTCAACCGCAGAAGGGGTCAGACCCCCCTGGCACCATT
>JACQRF010000115.1 GCA_016206635.1 Candidatus Omnitrophota bacterium | reverse complement strand
GTGTCCGACGGACTTTTGGATTCTCCATGATTCCTCCCTATGAGGATGAATTCGCGGGTCGTACGACCAGTAGATGGCGGTGGATCCGCGCCCGGAGCCCGGCGGGGCGCGCCCGCCCAATCAACCCTTTCGCCGCCCCGACCGGCAGGTAGCGCGTCGGGGTGTCATTGAGCGCCACGAGGAGATCGCCGGCCTGCAGGCCGGCGGCGGCGCCGAGCGCCTGGATCTGCCGCACCACCAGCCCCTCCACCTCCAACGCCACGTCGAAGCCCGGCCACGCCGCGTGGGGGACCGCCCCGGCCGCCACCGCCACGTCCCGGCGGATCGTGACCTTCACCTCGCTGCCCGAGGGCCCAAGCAGGCGCTCGGCGACCTGGCTCACCGGCCGGTACCCCATCGACTCGCCCCACACGGCGATGATCGCGTCGCCGACCTGAAAGCCGGCCTGCCCCGCCGGCGCCTCGTCGGCGAGCGCGGCCACGACCGGATAGTCCCCCGTCTCCACCAGCGTCAGCCCCCAGCCCGCCCGCAGCGCGCGCCCCGGGTCGTCCACGGCCCAGTCCCCGGCCAGCCGGCGCTGCCGCTCCTCCAGCCGGCGCAAGGCGTCGCGGGCGTCGCCCCAGGACGGATTGAACTGGATCGCCCGCTGATACAGCGCCACCGCGGCGTTGAGATCGCCGCCGGCGAGCGCGTCATTGCCGAGATAGAGATAATTCCGCTCGGGATCGTCGAAGAAGACCTCGTCAATGGCGCGCCGCCAGACCACCTGCTCGCCGTCCACCGTGCTGACGACCAGCCGGTCCACATGCTCCTCGACGACCAGCCCCTTGAGCGTGTCGCCGGAGGTGAAATAGATCTCGTCCGCCCACGCGGCCAGCACGAAGGCGACAAGCAGGGCCAGCGCCAACGGGGCCAGGCCCCCCTGGCACCAACGGTGCCAGGGGGGCCTGGCCCCGTCAGGTTTTCCGATCGCGCGTGGAGAGAAGTTTCTGATAGGTGTCATAATGATGCACGGCGAATCCGCCGAAGGCCGGGGACTCCTGAAATGCCGCGACGATCTTCGCCAGCTCCGCGTGGAAATAGGCGGCGGACGTCCCGCCATAGGTGATGTACGCGGGGAACACGTCCGGCTGGGTTTCCTGGCCGATCACGACGACCTTGCCGGCCCGGTCCGCATAGTCCAGCTCCCGCCGGGACAGCTCGATCACCCCTTCGGCCCCTTCCGCGTAGTTCCGGTAGGCCATGATCGTCAGGTAATCGGCCACGTCCAGCAAGTGGTGCGACGGCGGCAGCACGCGGCCGCGCCACTCGATCCGGTACGTCGGGTCGTCGTCAAACCAAAACGGGACGTCCGCGCCGAGCCGCAACGGCCGGTATCCGCGATAGGCGACCGGCAGACTGCTCCCCGCGATCTGATCGGCCCGCAGCTGATCCGCTATCTTCGCGTGCAGATCCAGCAAGCCGCCGATCAGTTGGGCCGGGTGCTCCATCCACAGGCGCGACAGGAGGTACGGTTCAATGTCGGTATGAATCCCGTCGAACCGCTCCTCAGGCGGGCCTTCCTCGTTGAACGCCACGATGTGCTGCACCCACGCCAGCGGCAAGCTGTGGTACCGGCTCATCGCCCAGCGGGGGTCGCCGGCGAGCGCATGCACCGCGATCCCCTCGCGATGGGCCTGCCGGAGAAACACCCGGTACTGCTGGGCTTGGATCGGGGCCAATTGGTAGGCGCTGAGGTAGAGCGACGTCACCTGGTGGGCCCGGCAAAACGCGACGAGCCGCTCGCGGGCGGCCTCCGTCGCGACATGACGGGCGTCCCACACCCACATGGCGTACGGGGGAGACGCCCGCTCCACCGGCGGCTCAACGGCAGGAGCCGTGGGCGAGACCAGCAGGCACAGCGCCAACGCTAATGGGGTCAGACCCCTTTGGACCCAAAGGGGTCTGACCCCCTCAGTCTTGGCCACTGGGGGCCCGGCGCTATTCAAGCGCGAGATCGTCCACGTACACCGTGCCCGATCCCTTGCCCTCGGGGAATGCGTCCGCCTCGAAACTGATCGCGATCGAGCCGAGCTTCGCGTAATCCACGAAGAACGCGTCGAGCGGGATCGTCGCCTTCTGCCAGGTGGTGGTCACCCGCCCGGCCGGCAGGTATTTGCCGATCACCTCCGACTTCACCGAATCGCCGATCTTGTCCCAATGCCGGTCGGCGAGACCCACCATGAACGCCTCGCCCCCCTGCTCCCCGCGAATCCAGAACACGATCGACGAATAGCCGGTCCCGTCCAGGTACTGCTCCTCGCTTTTCTCGGGCGCCGCCCCGGGAGTGGCGGCCGCCGCCGCTCCGTCCGCGGGCGCGATCAGGTGCGCCGGCTTCTTGAGCAACGTGTAATACCCGCACCAACCGCCCAGCCCGTACGGGCCCCCTTCGGCCTGCTTGTCGTACCGCAGCAGCAGCACGCGCGTCTTCCGGCCCTCAATCGTATCCTCGCGGCGGCTGACCATCGCCTTCGAGGGCGCCTTCTGGAACACGTTCGTGCGGCCGCCCAACTTGTTCTCGATGTCTTCCCCCTCGAAATCGTCCACCATCAGCCGCGTCTCGGCCGCGGCGGGGGCGCGCGCCACCACCTCCGGCATCGGCGCGACCGCCGGCTCCTGCTCGCGCGACGCCGCCGAGGAAGATGCCGGGGCGGTCGTCACGGTCGTGGTGGTGACGGTCGTGGTCGCCGGAGACGCCGCGGGCGCGGCCGAGGTCTCCGGCGGCGCGGCGGCCACCATCATGGGCGTGGGAGAAACGATCGCTGGGGCGGCAGCGACTGAGGCTGAGGTTGCGCGATCTTCCGCCGTGGCGGGCGAGGCGGACATGACCAGCGCAACCAGGAAGATCCGCACACCGTTCCGTGGTGTCATGGTCTGTCCCTCCTGTTTGTCAATCACTCTTCAACGCTCATTCCAGCGCGAGGTCGTCCAGGTACACCGTACCCTTCCCCTCGCCGTTCGGAAAACACTCCCCTTCAAAACAGATCGCGATCGTGGCCAGCTCTTTGGCATCCACCATGAGCGTGGAGAGCGGAATCCTCGCCGGCTGCCATTCCGTCGTGACCCGGCCGGCCGGCAGATATTTGCCGATCGGCTCCGACTTCACCGAATCGCCGACCTCATCCCAATGCCGGTCGGCGAGCCCCACCATGAAACACTCATCCCCGTTGGCCCCCTTGACCCACACCGTCAGCGTCGTGTACGGGCTGGCATCGAAGAACTGCCGCCCGGACTTGACCTGCGTGTAATACCCGCACCAGCCGCCGCGGTCGTACGGGCCGCCGGTCCCTTTCTTGTCGTACTTCAGCATCAGCGCCGAGGCGCCGCCATGGTGCTCGGCCGTGGTCCGCATCTGGAGCGCCCGCGACGGCTCCTGCACGTAGGCGCTGGAGCGGCCGTTCATGGCGTTCGACGCGGTCTCAAAATCATCCACGACGAACGGCGCGGCGAGAACTGGTGCGGCCCACAACAACCATGCCAGAGCCAACAGGGGGAGGCGGGGGGGGGGGGGGGGG
>JACQRF010000114.1 GCA_016206635.1 Candidatus Omnitrophota bacterium | reverse complement strand
GTTGGTGTCCTGGAACTCATCCACCAGGATGTACGGGAGCCGCGCCTGATAGTCGGCCAGCCGGGCGGGCTGCTCCCGGAACAGGCGCACGGTTTCGACGACCAGATCGCCGAAATCCAGCGCCCCGGCGGCCCGCAGCGCCTGCTGGTACCGCTCGTACGCCGCCAGGGCGTCGGCCAGGCGCTGGCGCTCGGCCGGGTCGGTCAGTGTCTCGACGTGCGCCGCGAGATCGGCCGGGGTCACCAGCTCATCTTTGGCGCGATTGATGAAGCGCAGGAGGCCATCCACGACGCCGGCCGGATCCCTCGTGGCCGGGCGCCCCCCGGCGCCCGACAGCAGCGTGCGCAGCAGGATCCATTGCTCGACGTGCCCCAGCAGGCGCAGGCGCCTCGGCAGCCCGATCTCAGGCCCGTGATCCTGCAGCGCCTGGTAGCAGAACGCGTGGAAGGTGGAGACGGCCAGCTCATCGGCGTGCGCCCCCAGCAGCGACTCGACGCGGTGGCGCATCTCCTCGGCCGCCTTGCGGGAGAAGGTCAGGGCGAGGATGCGGTCCGGGGTGAGGCCCGGCACGCCCGCCAGCAGCGCGGCGATGCGGTGCGCCAGGACGCGCGTCTTGCCGGTGCCGGCGCCGGCGATGACCAGCCGCGGGCCGTCGAGGGCGGTGACGGCGGCGCGCTGCTCGTCGTTGAGACCGTCCAGGTACGCGGGGAGACTATGTGGCGTCGGGCACAACCGTGAGGGTGAAGTCAAACTCGAAGTCCAGCGAGGCGGTCGGTTGATCGGCCGCGTCCAAGGCCGTCTTGACATTGGCCAGGATCACGCGGAGTTTCTTGGCGTTCGGGTGCGGCCGGGGAAACGCGACGTACCCGTCATACGTGACCTGATCGAACACATACCCGCCGGTGAGGCGGGCCTGCCGGATCAGGTAATTGGCGCGGCGCGGGCCACCATCCGCCAAGGAGCCGGCCACCTTGAACGGCGCACCGTAGTAGCCCGGGGCCAGGTCGCCCGTTGACTTGGCGAACGCCCAGAAATCGCCGTGCGTCTCGTACATGGCCGAGATGTCGTCGGGCGAGAGGTGGACGTACTGGATGCTCAGGTCGTCGATCAGCACGAAATCGTCTGGGGCGGTGCGGATCCGATGCCCGCTCTTATTCGCGACCCGGACATAGAACACGAGCGTCCCTTCCGGGTAGGGGTTCTTCCCGGCGTACTTGCCGAAGATCACCTTGTTCGAGAAGAAATTATCCAGCTCCTTCTCGGAGGCGTAGCGGATCGTGATCTCGACCCCTTCCTTCTCCACCACGGCGAACGGGGGGGTGGTCTTGATGGCCGTGCGGGGCGGCTTCGCCTGCTCAAACTCCAACTGCCCTTTGAGTTTCCGCGGCGGCGGCGTCGAGCGGGCGCACCCGAGGACGAGGCTCACGGCGGTAACGCACAGCAGCGTCCGGCTCCATCCTGCGATCATCATACGCCTCCCTGAGACCCCAGCGTGACGGACAACACCCGTGACCGGAACGACACGGCCGGTCGCCGCGCCGGGCCGTCGGCCCGGAACCAGCACGATTCCCATGCCCCTCGCGTCCGGCGAATCCCCAACGCCTCCAGCACCGGGGACGCCACTTGGCCGCGCAGCCAATAGTGGGCGAGGCCACGCCCCCAGGCGCCGCCTCCGTGACCACGCATCGTCCACCCAAGGATCCGAACGCGCTCCAGCGCCAGCCGGCCGGGACGGACCGTCAGCCGGCCATGCCAGGTGTCCACGATCGGGCCGCGCGACAACATTGCGACCGCGTCGGGGCGATGGATCTTCCACGACCCTGGATCGAGGTGGATCTGCCGCGCTTGCCAGCGGCCCGTCACCTGGAGCGGCCGGGTACCACTCCAAGTATACCGGATTGCCAGCTGTTGCGCATGCAGGCGCCCGCCGCCGGCCGGCGTGATCTTCACGTCGCGCGCGCGGGCGCCGCGCCACGGCGTCACCCACAACTGGCCGACGTCCACGGACCAGCCGGTCCACCGGCTGATGATCGCCGAGACCCGCGGGGCGGCCCACGACAGATCCCACTCCCACCAGCCGGCGCCAAGCGCCACCACCCCGATCGCCACGAACAGCCATCGGCGGGGTCGGGCCGGCGGCGTTACTGGGGGGCGAGGACCCGCGTCGTCAGCCGTGGCAGCACCCCGTGATCCACCAACCGCTGGAACGCCTCGACGACGCGGGGGTCGAACTGCGTGCCGGCGTTGCGCTGGATCTCCCGGGCCGCCTGCTCCGGCGCCAACGGGTCGCGGTAGGGGCGCTCGCACACCATCGCCTCGTAGGCGTTGGCGACCGCCAAGATCCGCGCCCCCAACGGGATCTCGTCCCCCCGGAGCCCCTTCGGATACCCGCGGCCGTCGTACCGCTCGTGGTGATGCAGGATGATCGGGATGGCCGGCTCCAGGATCTCCAGCGGCCGCATGAGCTCCACCCCCTTCACGGGGTGCCGCTGGATGATGCGCCGTTCCCGCCCGGTCAGCTTCGTCGGTTTCAGGAGAATCTCATCCGGCACGGCCACGCGGCCCGCGTCGTGCAGGAGCGCGGCGTAATGCACGCTGCGCCGGTCCTCGACCCCGAGGCCCAAGGCGTCGGCCAGGGCCAGCGCCACCTCGGCCAGCAACCGCGTGTGCGATTTCCCGTGCGGCGCGTTGCCGTCCATCGCGTCCAAAATGGCGGCCAGCGACTTGATCGTGCCGAGCGCCACTTTTTCTTGCTGGGCGTAGAGCCGGGCGTTGCCGATGGCGACCACCGCCTGCTCCGCCATCGTCACCAGGATCTCCTGATCGAACGCGGTGAACGGCCGGTCATCCTGTTTCTCGGAGATGGCGATGACGCCGATGCAGTCTTGATCAATCAACGGCACCACGAGCTGGCGGTGTTTCAGGGACGCCTTGGCGGTCGCCGCCACGCGGCCGGGGATCCCCTGCCCCATCCTCAGCGGCGTCTCGGTCGGCCGCCGGGCCCGCAGGTCAGCCACGGCGGCCGGGACCAGGCGGCGGTCCGGGGTGACGAGCCAGATCGCGCACCGCCGGGCCCGCAGCACCTGCACGCAGAGCCGGGCCAGCCGCGGCATCAGCTCCTCGACATCCAGCGTCGAGCTGATCAACCGGTGGATCGTGTGGATCGTCGAGAGCGCCACGCACCGCGGCTGGATGGACTCGTACAGATTGGCCAGCTCCCGCTCCCGCTCCAGCTCGCGCAGGGACGCCTCCAGCGCCGCGGCGGCCAGCTGAACACCGGCGGCCGGGAGCGGCTGATCGGCGTGGCAGACCGCCACGTGGCCGGTCACCTGCTGGTCCTGCACCATCGGGAACACCACCGCCGGCCGCTGAATCGGGCAGAGAAACGCCTCCGGCCGCTTGGTGGCCTGCGCCCGCTCGATGGCGCCGAGGAACCGGCGCTGGCAGATCCGGCGCTGCGCGAGCGATTCCCGGACGAAGCGGCAGGTGCGGCAGGCGTCCCGGTAGTCGAGGCGGCGGGGGGCGGGCTGATCCAGCGTCCACCAAATGGGGCGGCGGGCCGTCGGCTTCACAGCCTCCTGGACCCGCCGGTACCCCGGCTGGCGCGTCAATCGCTGGAGCATCGTCGGTAACGCGGGCGTTGATGTCGGCATGTGTGGATTCTTTAAATCCAGTGTACTCGCCCGGCGCGAACCGTGTCAACGGCCCCCGTGGGGGCACTCAACTTTTCGCGTCGGGGAGAAACAGCTTGCGGTACTCGTCGATCGCGTACCGATCGGTCATGCCGGCCAGGTAATCGCAGATGACGCGGTATGGGTCTTCGGCGCGCAGGCGGGCGCGGCTGGTGTTCGGCAACTGCTCGGGATGGGCCACATAGGCCTCAAACAGGGCGGTCAACGTGCGACGGGCCTTGTGGGCCATGCGGACGACCCGGTAATGGTGGTACAGCTCATCCCAGAGGATCTGCTTGAGGGGGGCGCGCTGCCGCCGCATCGCCGCGCTGAACGTCAGCAGCGGCTCGGGGCGCTGCTGGGCCTGGCGCGGCGTCTGGATCCGCTGCCGCTGCAGGGACCGCGACGATTCCTCCAAGGCATCGGTCACCTCCCGGTTGATCAGCGCGCGGATCACCTGGTGCCGGCGCACCGCCGGCCGCATCCCGGGATGCCCGCGCACCACCTCGCGACGGACCGTGCGCCACAGTTCGGCCTTGGCCAAGATCTCCTCGGTGAGCAACCCGCTGGCCAGGCCGTCATCCAAATCGTGGTTGTCATAGGCGATCTCATCCGCCAGGTCCACCAGCTGCGCCTCCAGCAGCGGCTGGCGGGGGACCCCTCCGGCCCCGGCCCGACGACCGTGACCATATGCTTGTTGAGGCCCTGGCGTACCTCCCAGGTCAGATTGAGACCGGGGAACCCCGGGTAGCGGTCCTCCAGCTGCTCGACGATCCGCAACGCTTGCAGGTTGTGGTCGAACCCGCCATGGTCGGCCATCAGCGCCTGGAGGGCGTCCTGCCCGGAATGCCCGAACGGGCCGTGGCCGAGGTCATGCGCCAGCGCGATCGCCTCCACCAGATCTTCGTTGAGCCGGAGGATGCGGGCCATCGAGCGGGCGATCTGCGCGACCTCCAGGCTGTGGGTCAGGCGGGTCCGGTAGTAATCGCCCTCATGGGTGACGAACACCTGGGTTTTGTACTCGAGGCGGCGGAACGCGGTGGAGTGGACGATGCGGTCGCGGTCGCGCTGGAAGCAGGTGCGGAACGGGTGCTCCCGCTCGCGGTGGACGCGGCCGCGCGAGTCGCGCGCATGGACCGCGTACGGGGCCAGGCGCTGCGCTTCGTCGCGTTCCAGGTCCCGCCGGCTCAACAGCATGCTACGATTTCAAGAGATGGTACACGGCGTCGAGGGAGTCGGAGATGACGCGCAGACTCCCGACGGGCGTGATGAAATTCGTGTCCCCCGTCCACCGCGGCACCAGATGCAGGTGCAGGTGGCCCCGGACGCCGGCCCCGGCGGCGCGGCCGAGGTTGACGCCGAGGTTGTAGCCGTGCGGCTTGAGGGCGCGGTCCAACCGCCTGGTGAATTCCCCGGCCAGCCGCCACAGCTCTACCCGTTCAGCGTCGGTCAACCGCTCCAGCCGGACGATGTGGCGGTTCGGGGAGATGAGCAGATGCCCATTCGTGTAGGGATAGCGATTGAGCATCACGAAGGCGTGCCGGCCTCGGTGGACGACCAAGCGGCGGCGGTCCTGCC
>JACQRF010000117.1 GCA_016206635.1 Candidatus Omnitrophota bacterium | reverse complement strand
GGGGGCGGAAGAGTCCCTCCCGGCCGATCGGCCGGGAGGGACTCTTCCGCCCCCTGCCGAGGCGCACTGTAGGCCGTGGCGATCAATCGCTTGCCCCGCTCGACGCCCAGGCAGAAGCCCAAGACCATGATCATCAACGCGGCAATCGCCGCGAGCACCAGATCCTCAGCAGCCAGGCGCATCACCACGAACCGCTGCGGCACGCGCCAGTACCGCGCCCACCACGGTGGTTTGCTCGGCGCTTGGAATTCCGTGAACAGCT
The DNA here is from genome assembly GCA_016206635.1 of Candidatus Omnitrophota bacterium. Taxonomy (GTDB): domain Bacteria; phylum Omnitrophota; class Gorgyraeia; order 1-14-0-20-64-10; family JACQQZ01; genus JACQRF01. The sequence goes on along the minus strand of JACQRF010000117.1, from coordinate 7,198 downwards.
CGGGCTGCCAGTCGTTCGGTTGGGTCATGCCGGGTGCGCTCCTTTCGCCCATCCTAACATGCGGCCCGTCGTTTCTCAAGCACCTGGCGGAGTCGCGCCACCCCCTCGCGGAATCGCGCCGTCGGCGGCAGCAGGCTCAGCACGAGATGGCCGGGGGTCTCGACATCGTAGAAATACCCGGGGTGCACCATGAGGCGCGCCTGCTCCAGGCACTCGAGCGCGAACGCCTCCTCGTCGTCGAGGCCCGGGACGCGGACGACCGCGGCCCAACCCCCGTCGGAGGCCAAGACGTCAAAGGGGTCTGACCCATGGGTCAGACCCCGAAGCCACTGGCGATTCTCGGCGATCCGCTCGCGCAGTTGATGCTGGATCGCCGGCGCGTGGGCCAGCCATCGGGGGAGCGCGCGCTGCGCCGGCGTGTTCACCGAGAGAAAGGTGTCGGCGATCAGCTCCAGCCGGGCGAGCGCCGGCTCGACGAGCGCCGGGGGGCCGCCGATGGCCAACCAGCCGAGCTTCATCTGCGGCAGCGCGAGGAATTTCGAGAGGCCACCGAGGGCGAACACCAACGTCTCCGGTACCGGGTACAAGCTTGTACCCGGTACCGGCAAGGTACCGGAGAGGAGCGTCCGCGGCACGCGCGCCGGCTCAACGAGGTAATCGGCGAACACCTCATCGGCGATGACGGCGATCCCTCGGTCGGCGCAAAGCGCCGCGAGGGCGGCCCACGTCTCGCCGGAGAGCACGGAGCCGGTCGGGTGGTTGGGATGGACGACGACCACCGCGCGCGTCCGCGGCGTGAGCGCGGCGCGGAGGGCGTCCACGTCGTACCGCCATGGGCCGCCGCCGGCCAGCGGGTAGGCCACGGGCTCCACGTCGTGCAACCCGGCGAGATAGTCGAAGAGCGGATAGCTCGGCCTCGGGACGAGGATGGCATCGCCGGGGTCGGCCAGCAGCCGAAACAGAAAACTGTACGACTCGCTGGTGCTGGCGGTCAGGACGATGCGGCGCGGGTCGGCGGCGGCGCCTTTGTCGGCGTATCCGCGGGCGACGGCCTCGCGGGCCGGCAACCACCCCAGCGGCGACGGGTCGTAGGCCGCGGCGGCGGGGTCGGCCAATGTCTGCCACAGCTCCGGCGGATAGGTGAACTCGCAGCGCGTCGGATTCGATTCGGTGAGATCGAGCAGCGGGACGCCGGCCCGCTCCAGCGCGGCCCGCCGGCGCGCCAGCGCATTCTCCCCCAGCTCCCACGCCGTCCGACGAGCGAACACGCTACAGCGCGCGACGGACAGCGCGCAAGATCGTGTGGGCTAACCGAACGGCCTCCGCGGCATGGGTCGAACCAGGCAACCCGCCGGCTATGCCACCGATCAATGCATCAGGGTATCGCGTCGGCACATAATACTGATCGAGAATTTTGCAGGCGCGATCGAGGGTACGACCGTGAAGTCCCTGGCCAACCGCCTCCCATAATAAAGCCGCTAGATGATGGGATCGAGGGGTTGCGCCCCGCCGACTCACAAGATACGCCTTCAACCCTTTCTCCGCCGCCTGCTGGGCGTGAAAGCACGCGAGGTGATACAGCCGCTCGCGAATCATGATTCGGGCTGCCTTGAGATCGTCGGCGGCCAATCGAAGCCAGGAAGACGCGCTGGTTTCAGGCGGCACGATAGAGTACGCGCCCTCTTTGAACGATCTCCTTGGCGATGAACCCTCGGGGATTCTGCTGAAGACGCCGCCATTCATCCGGCGTGTAGACAAGGATATCCACGCCGACGTGGGCGTGGTGCAAGAGGGCTACGTCCCGCAACCGCTCAATAAATGGTTTACGGGTGCGCTTGACAACGACCAAATCGATGTCGCTCTGGGCATGCGTGCGGCCGCGCGCGAGCGAACCGAACAAAATAATGGCATCCGGGCGATAGCGGCACCGGAGTTGCCGGATGACTCGATGGAGCTCTTGTTGGAGCGCGAGAGGGCTCATGCTGTTTGTAGCATAGCGCTCGGCCAGCAGATGTCAATGTCTGTTGCCTACAGCGCGGCTTCGAGTTTCTCGGCGAGGTCGTCGAGCTGGGTCAGGAGCCGCTCGGGGACGAGGTGGCCGGCGGACAGCTCGACGCGCAGCGATTTCAACGTGCCCAGCATGCGCCTGATCGCGGCCTGCCGGCGGGCGGCGCGCGCTTGCTCGGGGTCCTGCTGAACGGCGTCGAGCAGCTGCCGGATGCCGCGGCGCACGTCGAGCGGCTCGCGGCCCTGCTCCAACACCTGGGCGCGGACTTCCTGATAGCGGGCCGGCGGCACGACGGGACGCTGCTTCAGGAGCCGAAGGGCATTGACCGCCTCGTAGTGCGGGAGCGTCGCCGGCGGATGTTCTTGAATCCGCTGCAGGACGACGGGCTCCTCGCGTTCGAGGAATGAGTACGAGTAGAGCAGTTTTTTGGCGGTCGGCCCTCGGACGCCGACCTCTTTCGTGCAGTAGGCCTCGAACGTCAGGTAGCCCCACTCGCGGAACGCCCGGTCCTTCCAGACGGTCCAGAGCACGCGGCCGAGGTCAATCCAGGTGGTCTTGAACCGCTTGGCCGCTTCGAGGGCCTCGGCGCGGATCGTCCCCGGCGGCACGCTCGCCAGCCGGTCGTCCAACCGCTGGATCGCTTTGGATGTGGGCATGGTTATATCTGTCCTTTCGAGAATCGCTCGACGATGTCCTTCACCACGCGGTCCTTATCCAACGCAAACCCATCGAACAAGACCAACAGGTCACCGACCGCGGCGTGCACGAGATCCACAAGGTTGGCTTCAAGTTTGCCGAGCGGCGCCTGAATGACGGTTTCGGCCTCATCCTCAAAACACGGCTGACGATCAGCGACGTACCGGGCCGGATTGGCAGCCGCCAACTTCCGCCCCCTGAGGCCGAGATAACGAATCTTGATGACGACGCGGTCTCGGTCGCTCCGCCCAAACTCTGGAGACCGATAGAATCTGGCAATCCTCAGAATCGTCTCGGCCGTCCGCACGAGACGCGTATCAAAGAAGATCTTGCCTTCCGCGCGCTGATCTTCAAAGAGCGACTGCAGGAAATAAAAGGAGAGGTCTCGACGCAAAACCCAGTAATCATATTGAGAACCGTCGGGGATATCAATTTCCGCCCGAATACCTTCCTGATAGAACCGAGGCCGCCATTCCTCCTTGTCCATCACAATCCCAATAGGCCACCCAAAAGTATGAATCTGGGTTTGCTCCATGGCACTGAGTAACTGATGCTGGCGAACCTTCAGTGATTCATCAGAAGGCTTATCCCATACATCCTGGCGGGCGTTCACCACGGAGTCGGGGAGATAGGCCACAACTTCCATGAGCCCACGGGTCGGATTCTTCGCTCTCGCGCCCTCCAGCGCCTTCCGACGCTCACCGTCCACCCACTTCGTGAATGCCTGATACTCTTCAGGGGTCTTCACCGCCTGGACCGCGCGCTCCCCGGCCGGTCGAATGAAGATCTCCAGCTCAGATCCCGTCGCCTTCGCCACGTCCCTCAGATACCCAATGGTTGGTTTCTTGAGGCCCCGCTCCACCGCCGAGACGAATTGTTGATTGCGCCCCAGGCGCCGCGCCAGCTCCGATTGAGACCATCGTGCCCGTTCACGGCACGCGCGGAGCTGCGAGAGCAGCCCGCCGGAAAACGCATCGAGCGCAACCGGTTCGGGTCGTGGCCGGAGAGAAACCCCCGAACGCTGCAGCTCTCTTCGATACCGCTGATACGTGGCCTGCCAGAACGCCGCCTGATCCTGCGTCCAGGCGTCCCGCCGGATCTCCCGCCGGATCGCATAAAATCGCCGGCAGAACGCGGTTGGGGTGATGAAGGTCAACGCATATTTCGGGTCCCGAGATCTGGCCAGCAACCGTGCCGCGACCTCCACAAAACGCGGATGGTGATCGTCCGCCAGGATGGCCTTCGCGGCCTCGAGCGAGAGATTGAGATCCCAATACCAGTTGGGCGCCGTCATGACGGGACGTACACCCGATTGAGCCGATGGAGGATTTGTTGCTCCAGATGCGTGCGGATCGCCCGCGTATCGCATCCTGGCTTGACCGCCAACAGGCCCGTCACCATGGCATGATGCGACATCGTGCGAAGCCATCCTGCTAATCGCCCGTAATCGTCTTGGCCGAAATGTGACGCGAAGTACTCGGCAAGCGGCCGATATCGCGTGGAGAGACACCAGAGGTCGAACATATCCTTGGCGGCTTCGCGTCCGCCCGGAATCGGTTTCCCCACGACCGAGTGTTTCCCAGGCCACCCGATCACGGCGCGGAGTTTTCTGAGATAGAGGTCGTCCAATGACGCCCGCCCATCCGGATGCAGCGGCTGGAGCAAGGAATCGCGATCTTCCACAATGTCGATCTTGAGCGGTCCGGCGTTTCCCGCGAACAGATTGTAGACGGCGATGTTCAGCCATTGAGGGTGGTGGCTGGCGCCCATCAAGGTGCTGCGGAACCCCGTGACGCGCCGAACTCTCGCGACCATAGTCCGGTGGAGATTCGGGGTCCATCGGTGTGTAAAGAAATCGAGGTCCTCCGATGGCCGATGATGAAAATACATGGCGAGCGCCGTCCCTCCCACGAGATAGACCGGGTATTCGGCATCCCGCACAATCTTCAACACGCGCTTCTGGATGTGAAAGAGTTTACTGTCCATTTATACTACCTATAGATAGTATACATAATGCCATCATATTGTCAAACTATCAGTTATGATATTTTTAACATATCGTGGATAGTATAACTGAGCGTACTGGGTTAAACCCTGGGGGTGGCGGCCGGGCAGATGGTGCGGAAGTCGCAGATGCGGCATTTGCCGTAGTCCGGCGTCGGCGTAAACTCGCCGGCCCGGATCTTCTGCGCGATCGCCGTGATCGTCTGCGCCGCCTCGTCGAGCGCCGCCTCATCGTACGGGAACGAGAGTTTCTCGTTGGTCTGGAGATAATAGAAGCTCAGCGTCTCCGGGGTCACGCCCAGGACATCGCGGCAGGCCATCGCGTAGATAGTCAGCTGTAGCCGGTCGCCCACCTCGGCTTTGGTCTTCGGCTTGCCAGTCTTGTAATCCACGATCTCGACCCGCCCGTCGGGGCGGCTGTCGATCCGATCAATGAACCCGCGCAGCCAGGCGTCGCCGACCTGCAGGAGGAATGACTTCTCCACGAACAGCGGCGGCTGCCAGGTGGCCCGGTTCCGCTCGTAGTAGTCGGCGATCATCTGCCGGCCATACGCCTTGTCCCGGGCCTCGATGGCCGGATCGGCATAGCCGTCGGACGTCCACGCAGCCTCGTAGATCGCCAGGACCTCCTCCAGCGACGGGGTCTGGCCCGCCATCAACTGCCGACCCAGCGCCTCGAGACAGGCGTGGACATTGGTGCCGAGCTGCATCTGCGCGGTCGGGCGGGTCGGGATCTGGTACACATAGGCATATTGATATTTCGACGGGCAGAACCGGTACGTCTCCAACTGACTGAAGCTCAGCTTCAGATCCTTCATATCCGGTACCGGGTACAATCCTGTACCCGGTACCGGCAACGGCAGGATTGTCCCCGGTACCGGCAAGGGATGGGCCGCGGCCACCAGCGCCCTGGCCGTCTCGGTCAACTGCGCGAGGTGCCCCTCCAGGCCGCGCGCGTCATCGGGCGCCAGCCGCTTGAGCGACTGCATGATCCCGATGATCGCCTGCTCCTGCTCGAGGAGCGCCAGCGCCGGGCGCGCCAACGGCGGCTGGACCTGCTCCAACACCGTGGGGGGCGGCAGCTCGACGCGCGCGAGATCGTCGCCGGCCGCCTCCCGCACGAACACGGATGGCCGATGGTACGGCCGCTCGACCGTCGTCAGGACGAGGCCGTCGCGGGCCCGGGTCATCGCGACGTAGCACAGCCGCCGCTCCTCCTGCAAATGGAAATCCCCCGCCGGCAGGCGCTCCTTCATGAGCGCCACGGGAAATGGGATCGCCTCCGGGCGGCTCCTCGACGGGAACCGGCCCTGGACCAAGGACGGCAGGAATACCCAATCGAACTCGAGCCCCTTGGCCTGATGGATCGTCATCAGCTGCACCTTGCCGGTCCCGGAGAGGTCCGCTGCGTCGTCCTTGAACTCGCCGCCGGCCTCCTGGTAGAAATCCAGGTAGCGCAGGAATGCGCCGAGGTCCCGCCGGGCCGGGTCGATCTCGATCGCCTGCTGGACAAAGCGGTACCAGCGGCTGAGGGCCATGACCTCGGCCTGCGCCTCGGCGCCGGCGGCGGCGTACAACCGCGGGCGATAGCCGATCTCCTCCAGCACGCGCCGGGTGACCCCCTCCACCCCCCCGCGGGCGGCCGCGCGCTGCCACGTCTGCAGGAGCGCCCGGAAGCGCCGGGCCCGCTGGCGCGCGTCGGGGCGCAGGGTCACGGCCTTCGGGATCCGCAGCGCCTGCTCGATGGATCGCTGCTGCTGTTTCGCGGCGCGGGCCACCTGGACGAGATCGGGCAACGCCAGGCCGATGATCGGCAACCCCAGCACGCGAAAGGCGTGCACGCTGTCCGACGGATCGTGGACCAACCGCAGGCAGGCCACGACGTCCTGCACCGCCTCCGACTCCAGCAGCGACTGGCCGCCGACGACCGTGTGCGGGATCTGTTCCTGCGCGAGGCGCTCGACCAAGCGCTCGCGGTGCGCGTGGGCGCGGTACAACACGGCGATGGACGGGACGGGGGACGATCCCAGGAGGGTGCGAATCTTGTCGGCGATCACCTGCGCCTCGTGCCCGTAATCGGCGCAGACCAGCAGCTCGACGGGGGGACCGGGCGGGCGCGCCGTCCACAACGATTTGTCCGGGTCGTACCGGTCGTCGCCGTTGCCGCGGATCACGCGCCCCGCCGTGCGGAGGATCCGGGGGCTGGAGCGGTAGTTCTGCGTCAGGCGGACCGTCGCGGCGTCCGGGAACCGTTCCTGAAACAACAGAAAACTCGCGTACGACGCCCCCCGGAAGCGGTAGATCGCCTGATCGTCATCGCCGACGACGCACAGGTTGCGGGTGCGGCCGGCCAAGGTCGCCACCAGCGTGATCTGCGCGACGTTGGTGTCCTGGAACTCATCCACCAGGATGAACGGCAGCCGCGCATTAAAGACGGCCAGCCGGGCGGGCTGCTCCAGGAACAGTCGCACGGATTCGACGACCAGATCG
>JACQRF010000112.1 GCA_016206635.1 Candidatus Omnitrophota bacterium | reverse complement strand
CGGTCTGGTCGGCCAAGGGCGGCTGATCGACGGTCAGGCCCGCCGGGGGCAGGGGCGGCGGCGCGAAGGGGGCCGGCGCCACGGTCCGGTCGGCCAGCGAGGGCTGATCGACGACCAGACCCACCGGGGGCAGCGTCGAGGGCGTGAAGGGGGCCGGCGCCTCCGTCCGGTCGGCCAAGGGCGGCTGGGCGACGGTCAGGCCCACGGGGGACAAGGTCGGCGGCGCGAACGGCGCCGGCGCCACGGTCCGGTCAGCCAGCACGGGCTGGTCGACGACCAGGCCCACCGGGGGCAGGGGCGACGGCGCGAAGGGGGCCGGCGCCTCCGTCCGGTCGGCCAGCACGGGACTGTGGTGGCTCAACGGGACCGGCTCGGGGGATTCGGGCAACGGATGCTCGGTCTTAAACTCGCGGCCGCGGTCAATAAGCGTGCCGACGAACCGCCACGCGGCCACAGCGGCCCTCACGAAGAGCCAACCCGGCAGGAACGCGGACCCGAGCATCACCCCACTCCGCGGATCGGCCACGCTGCCCGGACCCACCTGGGCCCGCCGGGGCGGCGGAGGCATCGGTTGCTGCGCAGCCGGGGTCGTCCTGGTCGGCGGATTCGTGGCCGGAGAGGCCGCTGGCTGGATCGTCGCCGGCGCGGGGACCTGTGGGCGCAACGGCCCAACCGCCACGGGGGCCACGGGCGATACGGCGCCAGCGGCGACCGGCCACAGGACGGGGCGATCCTGCTTGAAAACAGCCTTTCGCTCTCGGGGCATTTGGACGAGGGCTAACTCATCGTAATACATCCCCCGCACTTCGTACTCCTGACGCGCGCCGTTGACGGTGAGCGAAATGCGTTGACCCGGTGAACGGTAAACCACGGCGTCATCCCCGGTGACCCATAGCCCATAAGACGTCAACCGATTCGGTTGAGGCGAATCCAGCGCATTGAGTGACACCTCTAGCCATTGAGGCTTGCCATTCGGACCATTCTCCACCGGAAGGAAGAATCGCTCCCCCGGCACCAGCCACCGGCCTTCCCCAACCTGCGGTACTTGGATGGCCTCTGTCGATCGCCGCAGGGCCGGGCCTCGGATCCTGAACGCGTCCTCGTCATCTGCGGGGCCAAACGGCCGGTCCGTGGGCCAGAAGATGGACGCATCGTAAGCCACCTTCAGCGTGTACTGCTCGCGATAGATCGTGTCAGGCAAAGCAGGCCCTCGACCCGCCAGGGGATTCAGCGCTACCTGCTTGATGATGCTGGGGCCGGGCCGCGTCTCGATCCATCGATGCGTACCGGGACGCAACCAGACGACGGATCCTTGGGCAGGAAAGAGCGGACCACGCTCCCGATTGCCCTCGTCATCGAGCACATCGGCGGTCGGGTAGCCCAGCGACACATCGCCATTCACATCGGTCTGCAATTGCATGGCCCGCACCGTCACCGCCTCGGTGCCCGCCGCATTCGGTCCCTCGGCGATGACGAGCGGTCCGACCGGGACCGGCACCGCCGTACGCCGATACCCATCGCCCAGATGGACTTTGAATTCCCATGACACAGGGTCATGGAACACGCCGAGATCGCGGCCGAAAGAATTGACAAAGGTTCCCACCGTCAGCGTCAGGCGTTCATCCCGTTTCCAAAGGAACGGTGGGGTTTCATCACCGGTGGCATCGACGAACGCCACGTCGCCATCCCGGGTAATGAGCGCCCGCGCATCGGCCGTCCACAACCCATTCGCCAATCGCAAGCCGCTCGGCAACAGATAGCTCCCACCCGTGTCATACCCTCGCGTGCCCTCTTCCTGCGCGGGCAGCACGGCCGGGCGACCATCGAGCAACTCGCCGACCGGCGCCAAGCGCGCCCACCGGCCGTCGAGCTCCGCCACTTCCCCAAGATGGACTTGTCCATCGTGCCCCAAGAGGACGGCGTCGGTGGCCGCCAGGGACGTGGCATGGCCCGCCTGGTCGAGACGGGCGACGAGGCGCTGGCCCGGCAGAAGAAAAGCCTGCCACGGCGCCACGCCGTCGAGGTGCGCCTCCCGCCACTCGGCGTCCGCCTCATCAATCCCCGTAAACAGCCATTCCGCCAGTGGATCGAGCCACTGGAACGGCGTCTCCACCGATCGAAGCCCGGCCCGCTCCAAATTCGCTGGTGTGCTGAAGGTGTCCGTGCGATCCCGCTTGATGACCAGCGCCGTCATCGGAATATCGAATCCGTCCGCCAGATGAGTGCGGAATGCCGCCAATGCCGGCTCTTCATACCGGCCGATCGGGAGCACCGCCGGCAGGCCGGTCCTGACGTGAAGAACCGCGCCGTCCAACCTCACCCACCGATCATCCGTGGTGTGGACCGCCATGGCTTCACGGCCAGTCTCATCCACCACCACGTGCGCCGACTGCCTGGCCACTTGGCCATCAGCGTCCACCACCACCGGCGTGGTCCCGTAATCGAGACCGAAGTGTGACTGGGGTTGGTTCATGGCCATATGCGGCGCCGGCTGCGGCATAAATTGTCCCGCCTCTCCATTCCAGACGAAGAGGTCGGCGGTCCGAAGATCGCTCGCCATGACGTGGCGCGCCCGCGGCTCCAAACGATCGTGGGAGAGGGCAATCTCGCCAACCTGCAAGCCGGTCGAGCTCATCACCCTGAGATGAGTGACCAGCACGGGGGGGCCGATGGTCCGGAAATCGTCGCGGCGGAAGAGCACCAGGTGGCCGTCGTGATCGCGCAAAGCCAGGTGCGTGAGGCGGCCGTCAGCACGGTATGTCAGACCAAGTGGCATCCCATTATGCGCCGAGAAGACGGCGACCGGCTCGACCGCGCCGATTGGCGGGACCGCCTCAAACACCCCGGTGGCATTGGGGCGCGCCACGAGCGCGTTCTGCGGGGGCTCGGTCTGCGCATCCACGAGGTAGACGAGCTGTCCTTTGTAGGCCGTCAACGCCGTGGGGGTCTCGCGCCACTCACGGGACGTCGGGTCGTAGCGCGGCGCGCGGCCAATCACCGCCAAACCCCACCACAACTCTTCTACCATAGGGAGAGAGATCGTGGCCGGATCCACGGACAGGGCGGACGAGGTCAGCCGCATCGCCCCTGAGGGCAGGCCGGTCAGGCGGTCGAGCCGCAACCCGAGCTCGTCCATGAAGTCGAAGGCGCCGACGTCACGGTCCTGGCCGGGGGCCGCGGCGCCTCGGGGGAGCGCCACGAGACGTCCGGCCATATCGCGGGCCGTGAGATCCGGCGCCTGCCGGCCGATCACCACCGTCTGGCCGACGAGATCGCCCGTCCCCGCTGAGAGGAGCAGCGCCACGGTGGAATCCTTGGCCGGCGCGACTTGTCCGGTGACTGGATCGGCCGTCCACACATCGTGGCGAGGAATCCCCGTGTACAGGATCATGAACGGCTGTTCGTTGATCCTGGTGTAGTAGACCGGGATCTCCTCAAGCCGCTGCGTCGCGGCATTCCAACGAGCGACCACTTCCACGTCGAGATCGCCCAGTGGACGGATCGTGGGGTGGAACTCCACGATCCCGGCCGGGGTCTTCACGAGCCGGTCGAGGTGGAGGCCCACCGGCCCGATGGTGTCCACCGCATGCGTGCCGGTCGTCAGGCCAAAGAAGAGGGCTGGCCGGCCCTGCCGGTCGGTCCCAACCGCTTCCGCCAAGCGGCCGTCCGCCAAGCGATACGTCACGTCCATCATGAGGCCCGGGCGAGCGACGGAGAAGACCGCCACCTGCTCCAACGGCGCCAGCGCCGCTGCCGCGCGGTGATCCACCGCGCCGGCTTGCACGCCGGCTTCCCAAATCCCCAAGGGCACGGTGTACTGGAACCCATCATGGCGCCACAAGCGCTGGGCTCGGTACGGCTGGACGGTCTGCGTGGCCGGGTCGAGGAAGTAATAGACGGCGCCAGCGGGCACCGACAGATCCACGCGGGCGCGCAACGACAGGGCCCCGGTCGGGCCCTTGGTCACTGTCTCGAGCTGTTGGCCCCGTTCGCCGATCACGATGGCGCCGGTGATCTGCATCGAGCCGATGGCGAAGTCGGCCGACCGGAACAGCACCACGCGTCCCTCCAGATCGCGCCCGGCCAGATCGGCCATCCCGCGGCCCGTCCGGAGCCCTGGGCCGATCCCTCCCGTCGCGGTGGAGATGAGAACGACCCGCTCGACCGACGGCAGCGGGCGGGCGACGGCGTAACCCTGACGGGTCGGCGTCATCTGCACGACGTATTGGTTGCGCTCCCCGGTCTCCAGCACGAAGTGGCGCTGGCCGTTGACCTCCACGCGCTCGGCAGACACGGCATGCCAACGGCGTTGCTCGGCGTTCCAGTAAAACGGCGTCGCCCCTTGAGATGGCGGGCTCAAGCGGAGGTACACCATGGCAGCGCCTCGACCCGGAACCTCCACGCGATCGACTTGATAAAGGAACGGCCCGATTTGCAATCCCGCTTCCTTCAACCCATCGAGCTGATCCATGGAGGGGCCGATTTGCGAGCCGTCGAATACGCCGTAGGTCCCGGGGCGCGCCGGGAGGGCAACCGGCAACCCGGAGTCTCGATGGACCAGGTTCGGCACGACCAGATAGTAGCGATCTCCGGTATCGCCGGGCGCCACAAAGCGCGAGGCGGCCCAATCCCACAGCGACGAGCCGTCGGCCAATCGAGCGTCGAAGACGTAGACCTCGTGGCCCTCCACCATCTGACCGGTGTCCGCCAGCCACACGGTGTCGTCCCGGCCCCGCACCGTCACGCGGCCGCTCAGCGTCCGGGGGAACATAACCAGCATCCCGGCATGGTCCCCGGCCCCGTACGGCTTCACGGTGACCTCGATGGTCTTATAGGTCTTGTCAGCGCCGTCGCCAACTTCCACGACGATTGACACCTGGAACGTCACGTCGCCGGGCTTGACGGTCGCCGGCACGCTGAAGGTCACGCGCTCCAAGCGCCCGTCCTCGCCCACGCGATCAATCGCGCCAGTGACGGCGCGCACGCCCGGCACGAGGACGCCGCGGTCATAGGCGGCAAACGTCCGCTGGCCGCCCTCGAAGACGACCCCGGTCGGCGTCAACCGCGTCGTGGCGTTGCGCCGGAGGAACGGCACCGGCTCTTTCGACAGCTCGAACTGTCCCAGCGCGCTGGGCTTCGGCACCACCACGCGGGCCCGCTCGATCATCGCCGCCACGGTCTCGCCGATGGCCACGCGGGACGGCGTCCGGGTCTGCGGGTCAAGGACGACGGCGCGAATCTGGCGCTCCGTGGGCGCCGCGAGGCGACCGGCCTTGTCAATGGTCGGGGCTTGCACGTACACGGCGCCAGAGTCAATGTTTTGCCCGAACAGGACGCCGCGCTCCAGGAGGCCGGCGACCGGACCGCGGGTCGTCTGCCGCGCCACCTGCAGGCCGAGCCCCGGCGTGTAGACGAAGACGGCCGGCGCGTCGTCGAGGAGGCTGCGGGCGCGCCCATCACGCACCGCCTGGACTCTCAGGCGCTCGTAGCCCTGGAGCCAGACCGCCGCCGGCGTCGTCACCGCGTGACCGGCCGTGGTGAACAATCGGACCGGGTCGGCGAGGCGATCCCCCAGCAGCGCGTAGGTGATGGTCGGGGCGTCCGGATCCACGATGAGCAGCGGTTCGCGGACAGCCGCCGTCCCCAAGAGGATGAGTCCCCAATGCCGCTGCACCTCCACGGTGATCACGCCGGTGTCCGGATCGGTGCGAAGGAAGAAGGTGGCCCCGCGCAGCCCGGCCTTCGCCGCCAACTGCTGCATCACCGGGTCGCTGGCCAACCGCCCCAGCACCTGCTGCAAGCGATCGAGCCCTTTGACCTTGTCGGTCATCGGTTCGCCGCGCACCGGCCGGAGGAACCGGTCGTCGAGCGCCGGCGCCTCGCGCGGCGCGGGCGCGGCCGGCCCGCCGGCCAACACCAGCGGGGTCACCTCTTCTCGATGGGTGAGCGGAGACGTGACGAGATGGCTCAGGCCGGTCTCGACATCAATCCAGAGCTCGACCGGATCGTCCGCGACCCATCCGTTCGGCAAGCGGGCCTGCACGTCCGCCGTGTACTGCCCCGCCGTGGCGGCGACGACCAGAAACGCCCGGCGGCCGTCCTTCGTGAACTCCAACCGAACCTGCAGATCGGCCAGCTTCACGGTCAACGCCTGCTTCGCCCGGGCGAGTGCCCCACTCAGCCGCGTGTCTTCCAGTTTCTCAAGATTTTTGAGGATGGACGCCTTCAACCGCGTGGCCGAGGCGTCGTCGCTGGCCACTTGGATTTCCACGAGGCGCACGACCGCGTCCGGATCGCTCACCCCCGCTTTCTGCTTTAGCCACTCCGCCAGGAGATCGTGCCCCTGGGTGGTCAATTGCTTCGGGCCTACACGGAAGATCGTGCCGGCCACCACCCCTTTCCCATCCCCCGTGACGCCCACCTCCAATCGGAACCCTTGCGGGCCAAAGAACTTCTTCGCGGTCTCGTCGGATATCTGGGTTGGCTCATCCAACGCCGTGATGTCCTTGATGAGCACCCCGGCGTGCGCCAGCAATCCTTGGTATGCCGCAGCATTGAAGGCGTGGATCGCCTTCAACACGGCCACCGCCCGATCGGGCGTCACGTCCAGCGCCATCGTCATCCGGGCCGACACGACGATCTGCCCCTTGGCGTCTGGTTCCGCCTTGAGCGACAGGGTGAATTCGACCGTGTCGCCATCCTTCTTGCCGGCCGCTTTGGCGATCCGACGCAACCCCTCCTGCAAGTACTGAACCGCCGTCTCGCCCTCCACCCTGATCCCAGCCAATTCCCCATCTTTCGTGAATGTGGTGTGCACGCGGACCGAGGCGCCAAACACCTTCGCCTCAACGAGGGCCGCCACGACCTGCTGGAATCGGTCTTTGAGCGCCGCCAGCGTCTTGGGTGTCAGCGCCTGCTTGCCCTGGGCCAGCTCCGTGAACAGGGCGTTCAGCGCGGCGAACGCCTGCTGGACTTTCTGGCCCTTGGGGCCGCTGATCGCCTCCGCCTTGATGAATCCTTGCAGCGCCCCGGCCAGCGCCTTGATCCCTTCTTGCTGCACCTTCAAGCCGGCCTTGGCGGTCGGGAGATGCTCGATGGCTTTGATGAGCCCCTGGCCGAGATGGCCGACATTCGCCGCCCCTTCCAGCGATACGGTAAAGCTGAAGGTGATCTGCCGCGTCGCCGGATCGAACGTCACGCGGACGCCGTTCTTGACCTCCACATTGAACCCATCCTTGCCCAAGACCCCCTGCACCGCCTGGCGGAGTTCCCCCTTGAGCGCCTCGAGGGTGGTCAAGGTTCCGATCACCTGCAGCGAGCCGTCGCGGCCAATCTGGAGACTCAGCCCGCGGAGTTTCGTCACATCGGTGACAAACTCCTCGAGCTGAAGCCCCGCGGCCTCGGCGACTTTCAGCACGCGGAAGTCGTTCGATGCCTCGAGGAGCGATCGATATTGCTCGGGGGTCATCCCCAAATCGTCCGGGGTGGTGACCTCCTCCCGCTGCGACCGGCGGGGCGCTTGGGGCAACGGCTGCGGCAGAGTCGCCAGCGTCATGAGGCCAAAGGAATCGTCCTCGGGGGGCGAGGACAACGGCTGGGCCGGCGCCGGCGCCATCGCCGTCAGGGATGATGTCTCGCGATCCGATCGCTCCGGACGATCGGACGCCTCGAATCGGTCGGGGGCCGGCTCGCGCGCGCGGGCGAGCTCGCTCACTGGTTCGGCGCGGTCGTCTCGCTCGAGAGAACGGGTCAGCACCGGCGTCCGATCGGCGGCGCGCGCGGGCGAGCCCACCGGCCGCTCCACACTCTCGGCCGGGGGCTTCTCTGCGGCGGTCTCGCGCGCCCGATCCAGCGGACGCTCGGCCCGCGTGAGATCGAAGTCGTGATGACGGGCATCGCTGGCCCCGATCAGATCCAAGAAAGACCGGCGGTCGTCGCCACGAACCATCGCCTGACGATCATCGCGATGCGCCATGGATGTCTCGGGGTCCCGCAACGGAAGGATTGGTTTTGGCGCCACCGCCACAACGACCAGTGTGTCGCCGTGCCGGCGCAGCTCCAGTTGGCGGCCGGGGGGCAATGTCACTGTCGCCAGGACGCGGGCCGGGGCGCGCGGGGTCACCGGGGTCACCGGCTCGGCCGTCACGACGACGGTCGGGCCCTCCTGTCGGGTCTGCAGGTGGGTGCCGGGGGGCAATGTCACCGTCGCCAGGACGCGGGCCGGGGCG
>JACQRF010000113.1 GCA_016206635.1 Candidatus Omnitrophota bacterium | reverse complement strand
GGGGGGGGCCGTCTTAACCCCCGCGAGGACGGCGGGGAGGCTCGCGGCAGGCCCTGTCGGCCACCGAGCGGTTCCCCTCCTAACGGGAGTATGTGACGCCGCGGCGGGCGCAGTAGGCGGCCACGGGGCAGCGGCTGCACCACGGCGAGGTGGGGTGGCACACCGTCTGCCCGAAACTCACGAGCAGCTCGTTGTAGCGCGCCCAGTGCCGCGCCGGCAGCGTGGCGCGTAGCGCCATCTCAGTGTCCTCCGGCGTCTTCGTCCGCACGTACCCTAGCCGATTGGAAATCCGGTGCACGTGCGTGTCCACGCAGATCCCCGCCTTGCGGAACCCCTCGATGAGGACCAGATTGGCCGTTTTGCGCCCGACCCCGGGCAGTGTCAGCAGGCCCTCGAGCGTGTCGGGGACTCGCCCTCGGTGGCGCGCCAGCAGCTGCCGGCAGATTGCGTGGATGGCGGCGGCCTTCGTCCGGTAGAAGCCGACCGGATAGATCGCGCGCGCCAGGCGGTGGCGCGGGACCGACAGCAGCGCGCGCGGGGTGCGCCCCAGCCGGAAGAGCCGCGCCGACGCCTGCGCCGTCACGGCATCCTTCGTGCGGAGACTCAGCAGGCAGGCGAGGAGGATGCGGAACGGATCTCGGGACCGCTGGGCCATCTGGGTGACGGCCGGCGCGGATCGCCGCAGCGGCGTGCGGCGGATGCGCCGCAGCACCTCATCAATCGGGAATGCCGGCACCCTGGGGTGGGGCGGTTACCGCAGGACGAGCTCGGTGTCGGTCGCGCGAATCCCGTCCAGTTTTCGGATCTGCGCGACGATGACCGCCAGCTCTTCGTACGGTTCGCAGTCCACGAAGGCGATCATGTCGTGCGCCCCCGTCACCTGGTACACGAATTGGACGCCCGGCATCTTGCGGATCTGCTCCTGGACCGCCTCCCGGCCTGGCAGGACATCAATCATTACGAACGCGCGCGCCATACGGTGAGTATACTCCACTCGAACTGTTCTGTCATCTCAATGGGGAACCCAGGGTTCCCCATTGGACCCCCTCCTTCAGAGGTCAACCGCTCAATGATTCACCCCGGCTTTTGCTTTTTGGCGCCCGGATGTGGCATCCTTACTGTGATGGCTCCCGACGAAAGGTAGGCACGATGGCGCCACGACGGCAGCGGGGCGGGGGCCCGCCCCGCGATTCCCGATATCTGGAGTTTGTGAAGACGCTGCAGCTGGGGTTCCTGCTGCGGAACAGCTTCGCGTTGTTTGCGCTGGCCGCCTGCCTGTTGCTGCGCGACGCCCACTTCCTGCGGTTTCACCCGTTGCCGCTGATCCTGATCCTGCTGGCGGAGGTCACGCTGAACCAGCCGTGGCCGTGGCTCCTCCAGCGCATCCGGACCGTCGAGGGGCTCAAACGCTTGTCGTTCGCCCATCTCCTGGGGGATATCGTCGTCGTCAGCTTGTGCATCGTCGTGACCGGGGGGTTGCGCGTCGCGTTCCTGAACGTCGCCTACATCTTCCTGATCTTGTGGGCCGGCTTCTTCCTGTCGGCGAGGGTCTGTTACGCCACGGCGCTGGTGAGCGCCGCCGCCTACGGGATCGTCCTCCGTTTCGAGTCCATGCACGGCTTCCAGCCGTTCGCCCTGCTCTCGGAGTGGCCGCCGCTGCCGCTGGAGCGCATGTATCTCGCCATCGGGGTGGGCCATGCGGCCTGTCTGCTGCTGGTGGCCTATTTTGGCGCCCGCGCCTCGCGGCTCTTGGCCGCCAACCAGCAGGCCCAGCAAACCAGCCGGGCGTTGAAGGCGGATCTCGATCAGACGTTCCGGCGCCTGCTCCACTCGGAAAAGCTGGCGGCGACGGGGGAGCTGGCGGCCGGCATGGCCCACGAAATCTACAATCCGTTGACGGCCATTGCCGGGTTGGCCGAGACCGCGCTGCTGGCGTCGGACCCGCTGCCGCCCAGGATCCGTGAGACGTTGACGGTGATCAAAACGCAGGCGGAGCGGGCGGGCGCCGTCGTCCGCCGGCTGCTGGGGTTCGCCCGGCCGGCGGACCCGCAATGGGCGCCGTGCCACCTGAATCAGGTCGTCACCGATTCGTTGGCGATGGTGCGCTACAAGGCCGACCTCCATCAGATCACCATTGACCTGGCGCTCGACCCCGACCTCCCACCGCTGATCGGCGATCATATCCAGCTCCAGGAAGTCTGCGTCAATCTGCTGCTCAACGCGGTGCAGGCGATGCCCACCGGCGGCCGCCTGCGCGTGGCGACCCGGCAGGCGTCGGATGGGCCATGTCCCTTCGAGCTGGAAGTGACGGACACCGGATGCGGGATTCCCGCCAGCCACCTGCCGCGCATCTTCGACCCGTTCTTCACCACGAAACCCAGCGGGGTCGGCACCGGCCTGGGGTTGTCGGTGAGTCATAGCGTGATTCAACGTCATGGGGGGAGCATCGAGGTGCAGAGCCAGCCGGGATGGGGGACGACCTTCCGCGTGCTGCTGCCGAAAGATCCCCGGACGGCGCCGCGCCCGTCCGAGGGCCCGCCGGCGATGGTGGTGGATCTGGCGCGATCCATGGCGACCCCGACGATCCTGGTGGTGGATGATGATCAGGCGGTCTGCCAGATGC
>JACQRF010000111.1 GCA_016206635.1 Candidatus Omnitrophota bacterium | reverse complement strand
GTCGTGGACAACGCCTCCACCGACGGCAGCCGAGAAGCTATCGAGCGCTATCATCGAACCCACCCCGAACTCTTGATGCGTTTTCTCGTCAATGATGAAAATAAAGGATACGCCGCGGCCGTCAACCAGGGAGTTCAAGAAACCGACACGCCGTACGTGCTGGTGGCCAATGCCGACGTTGAATTCGAACGATTTTCCGAGCTTGTGGAGCCGATGGCGCAGTTTATGGATGACCACCCGCGCGCTGCCATCGTGGGTCCCCGATTGACCAATCCGGATGGCTCGCTGCAATTGTCGTGGGGCCGAGAGCCGCATCTGCTCACCGAGGGCCTCCAACGATGGTGGTGGCGTCGGCTCGAAGCGACCCACCGGCTGGGGCCTTACGCGGTGAACCCGCGGCGCGTGGATTGGGTGCTTGGCGCCTGCTTTCTGGTGCGCCGCGACGCGTTCAACCGCGTCGACGGGATGGACCCCACCCGGTATCACATGTACTTCGAAGAGGTGGATCTCTGCTCGCGGCTCCGACGAGCCGACTGGGAGGTGTGGTATCTCCCCGCCGGGGCGGCCGCCGTCCATCATGGACAGGCCAGCACGCGGCAGGTGGCGGACCAGATGGCCGTGGAGTATCGCCGCAGCCAGCTCCAGTTTTACCGGCGTTTCCATGGCGTCGCCGCTGAACGGTTGCTGCGCGGGTATCTATGGGTGAAATTCGTCTGGACGGCCCAGGGCCGCCGGCTGCTCCACGCGATCCGCCACCCCGCCGGGTAACGACATGCCGCCGGTCCGCCTGCTCTTCGATGCCCGGATGGCCCTGCACGGCGGCATCGGCACGTACATCCGCCATCTGCTCGAGGCGCTGGGGCGTTCCGGCGCCGTGGAGCACGGCTGCGTGGCCGGCCTGCCGAGCGGCGCCCCACTGACCTTGCCCTCCACGTTTTGCCGGCAACCGTTCCACGCCCCGATCTACAGCGTGCTCGAGCAACTGATCGTGCCCGCCTCGCCCCACGCCGCCCCGCTCTGGCACAGCCCGCACTACAATATCCCGCTGCGCTGGCGAGGGGCGCTTGTCGTCACGGTGCATGATCTCATCCACCTGGTCTCCCCGCGTTATGCTCGGAGCCGGTGGGCAACCCCTTACACGGCGTTCATGCTGCGGCAGATCGCCGCGCGCGCCGATGCCATCATTGCGGTATCGGAGGCGACGAAGCAGGCGCTCTGCGCGCGGACCGGCCTGGACCCGGCGCGGGTGCGGGTCATTCCGCATGGCGTGGATCCCGCCGCCGGCGTCCCGGTGGCCGAGGCGGTCAGCACTTCGGTGTGGCAGCGCTATCAGATCCGGCCGCCGTACCTGCTCTGGGTCTCGGCGGTGCGGCCGCACAAAAACCCGCTGACGGCGCTTCGGGCATTTGCCCGGCTGCAGCAGCGTCACGCCATCCCGCACCAACTCGTGATGGTCGGAGAGATCCCGTCGTGGTACGCGCTCCCTCAGCAAGAAGCGCGGCGCCTACAACTGGACACTGCGATTCGGTGGACCGGCGCCGTCTCTCGGGATGACCTGATGGCGCTGTATCAAAGCGCCTCAGTGCTGCTGATGCCGTCTTACGTGGAAGGATTCGGCTTGCCCGTATTGGAGGCGATGGCCGCCGGCTGCCCGGTTTTGGTGTCGTCCATTCCGGCTCTTTCAGAACTCGTTGAAAATGATGATGTTATGATCTCCCCGGACGATGTTGACGGGTGGTCTGATCGTCTGTACAATGTCTTGTTCAATGAAGAGTTGCGCCGTACCCTCCAAGCACGAGGACGTCAGCGAGCCCGTCAATTTACCTGGGAGCGCTCGGCTGCCGAGCATCTCGACGTGTATCGGACAGCCCTCCAATAGCGCCCGGCCGGCAGCGACTCCCCGCGTCGCCCTCGTCCATGATTGGTTGGTGACGCGGCGGGGCGGGGAACAGGTCGTTGAGGCGCTCGCCGAACTTTTCCCGCGCGCCGACATCTACACGTTGGTGGCGGATCGGGCCGGTCTGACCGATGAACTGCGCCGCCACCGACTGGTCACCTCGTGGCTGCAGGCCTGGCCGGTCCGCCGGCAGTTCCGGCTCGCCCTGCCGTTGTTCCCCTGGCTCATCGAACGATTTGAATTCACCGGCTACGACTTGGTGATCAGCGTCAGCCATGCCGTCGCGAAGGGGGTGCGGACGAACGGCGTGCCGCATCTCTGTTACTGTTTGACCCCGATGCGGTATGCCTGGGTGGCGCCGGAGACCTACTGGGGCGCGTCGGCGGCCCGCGGGTGGACGCCGCAGGGCCAGTTGGTGCGGCACCTCCGGCGGTGGGATCGGGCGTCGGCGGCCCGCGTCACGACGTTCGTGGCCATTTCCGACACAGTGCGGCGGCGCATCCGAGAGGCCTATGATCGCGAGGCGATCGTCCTCCATCCGCCCGTGGACTGCGCGCGGTTCGAGCAGGCGGCGCGCGCCCCCCAAGATTACTGGCTGGTGGTGTCGGCCCTCGTCCCGTACAAGCGGACGGAGCTGGCGATCGAGGCGTTCAATCAATTGCGGAAACCTCTCGTGATCGTCGGCGCCGGCCCGGAGGAGCGCCGCCTGCGGCGCGCGGCGGGGCCCACCGTCACGTTCGTGGGCCGCCAGTCGCCGGAGGCACTGGCACGCTGGTATGCCGGTGCCCGCGCCTTGATCTACCCGCAGGAAGAGGACTTCGGGCTGGCCGCGGTGGAAGCCCAAGCGGCCGGCTGCCCCGTCGTCGCGTTCGCCCGAGGCGGCGCCACCGAAACGGTGGCGGACGGGACCACCGGCATCTGGTTTCACGAGCCGACCGCGGCGGCGCTGGCCGAGGCGGTGGTCCGGTGCGATCAGCGTCCCTGGGACCCAGCCGCCCTTCGCCGCCACGCCCGCGCGTTCGACCGGCCGCGATTTGAGACCGCGTTCCGCCAACTGGCGGCGCTGCTGGCGGCGCATGGCTAAAAGCCGCGTGGGATTTCGGGCCCGTGTCACGCTAGCCGACGGCCTGCGGCACACGATCGCGTGGTACCAACAACGAGGAGAACCTCCTGCGTAAGATCGAGCTCGGCCACCTGAAGATCAGCCCCACGGCCAAGCGGTACGTGGCCGAGGCGCTGGACACCAATCGGCTGTCGGCCGGGCTGTTCATCGGCCGGTTCGAGCGGGCGTTCGCCGCCGAGCATGGCTGCCGGCACGCCGTGATGTGCAACAGCGGCACCAGCGCGCTGCAAATCGCGCTGGCCGCTCTCAAAGAACAGCACGGGTGGCAGGATGGCGATGAAATCCTGGTGCCGGCCGTGACATTTGTCGCCACTTCCAACATCGTTTTGCAAAACCGCCTGACGCCCGTCTTCGTGGATGCCGACCCGGTCACCTACAACCTCGACCCCGGACAGATCGAACGGCACCTGACCCCCAGGACCCGGGCGATCATCCCCGCGCATCTGTTCGGCCTGCCGTGCGACATGACGGAAATCCTGGCGATCGCCGCGCGCCACCATCTCGAAGTGCTGGAAGATTCGTGCGAGACGATGTTCGTGACGTACCGCGGCCAGAAGGTGGGGGCGTTCGGGGCGCTCTCCTGTTTCTCCACGTACGTCGCCCATCTCCTCGTCACGGGCGTCGGTGGCGTGGTCACGACGAATGACGACGAGCTCGCCGTGATGTGCCGCAGCATGATGGCGCACGGCCGAGACGCGATCTACCTGTCCATTGACGATGATGACGCCCTCGGGAGCGACGCGGCACGCCTGCAGATGATCCAGCGCCGCTTCTCCTTCATTCGAATGGGCTACAGCTATCGAGCTACCGAGCTCGAGGGAGCGCTGGGCGTCGCGGCGCTGGAGGAGAAGGATGCGATGATGCGCGCCCGCCGGGCGAACAGCGAGTACCTCATCCAACGCCTCGCCTCCTTGAAGGCGTTTCTCCAATTGCCAACGGTCCCGCCGGATCGAGAGCATGCCTTCATGATGTTTCCGCTCGTCGTAAAACCCGACCTTGATCGAGACGCGTTGCTCAATGAGCTGGAGGGGCGAGGCATCGAAACCCGCTACATGATGCCGCTCCTCAATCAACCATACTACCGCCGGTTGTTCGGCGATCTCGAAGACCGCTACCCGGTGGCCAAGCACCTGAACCATCACGGGTTTTACATCGGGTGCCACCAAGGATTGACCCGTGAAGATCTTGATTACGTCGTGGAGGCGTTCACGACGTGCCTCCACTCCGCGCAACCTGCAGCCAAGGCCTGACCGCCCGTGAAGCCCCGACACGTGATCGTCCGGCAAATGGTGTGGGCGATCAGCGACGCCGCGATGGTCACGGTCGGGTTCTTGGCGGCCTACGTCCTTCGGTTTCACAGCGGCTGGATCCCGCTGCGCCACGAGGTGCCACCGCTGACCTGGTACACGCAACCGCTGGCCGTCGTGGTGCTCGTCTATCTCTTGTTTTTCCGGTCGGTCGGGCTGTATGCCATGTCGCGCGCCCGATATCTGCGGACCGACGCCGGCACCGTCCTCCACGGAACCACGCTGGCCAGCGTGACACTGATGGCCCTCTCATTCTTGTATCGCGACGCGTCCTATTCCCGCGTGGTGGGAGCCATGGCGTGGGCCTTTATCACCACACTGGTGCTCGTTGGCCGGGCCGGCATTTCCCGCGGGTTGGCCCGCCTGCAGCCGACGCCGCGCCTGCTGATCATCGGCGCCGGCCCGACGGCCGCCCGGCTGGTCCATCATCTCCAAGGGCAAGGGGGATACCACATCATCGGGGCGATCCCCGCCCCGGGGGCCGAGGCGTCCGACACCCTGGCGCTCGGCGTCCCAATTCTCGGTCAGTGGGACCGTCTGCCATCCTGGATCGGGCGGCACGCCGCCGATGAGGTGATCGTGGCGGAGCCCGCCTTGAGCCGGACGCAGATTATGTCGCTGATCAACCAATGCGAGCAGGCACTCGTCAATTTCCGGATGGTGCCGGACACCTTGGAGCTCTTGACCACGCAGCGCGGGACGGACCAGCTCGATGGCATCCCGCTGCTGGGGCTCCGGCAATCGCCCCTGGTGGACCCGTGGAATCGTTGTCTGAAACGCAGCATGGATCTCGTAGCCGCCGCGCTCGGGGTATTGATCACGGCCCCATGGTGGTTGATCATCGCGGCCGCAATCCGGCGCGACTCGCCGGGCCCCGTGTTCTATGTGCAAAAACGGATCGGGGAGGACGGCCGATCGTTTACGATGATTAAATTTCGGACGATGCGAACTGGGGCGGAAACCCAGACGGGACCGGTCTGGACGACACCGGACGATGGGCGGCGGACCCGGATCGGGCGATGGCTCCGCCGCTGGAATCTGGACGAGCTACCGCAGTTGCTGAACGTCCTGCGGGGCGAGATGTCCCTGGTCGGGCCTCGGCCCGAGCGGCCGCACTTTGTGCGGCAATTCAAGCAAGACATCCCGCGCTACATGGCGCGGCACCGAATCCGCTCCGGCATCACCGGCTGGGCGCAGATCCACGGGCTCCGCGGCGACACGTCCATCGAAACCCGGACGCAGTACGACTTGTATTACCTCGAGAACTGGTCGCTCTGGCTCGACTGCAAGATTTTGTGGCAATCGCTGACCGCGGTGCGCAATGCGTACTAAAGAAGGTCTGACCCCCTTTGAAGTAGGGTTGTGGCTGATCATCCTGGGGATCCCGTGTTCTCGGGCGCTGATCGAGATCGGCGCCACCCTCCTGATCGGCTCCTGGCTCTGGCGGAAATGGCAGGCCAGGGATTTCACCCTCCGCCGCGCCACGCTCCTGACGCCCCTGATCGCGTTTGTGGCCTGGGCCGCCCTCTCCATTCTCTGGAGCGCCCACCCGCCGCTCACGACAAAAGCGGTGCTGTGGCAAACGTTCGAATACGCCGCGATCTACCTGGCGGTATCCGACGGGATCCGTCAACCCTCCATGGCCCGCCGGGCCGTGTGGTTGTGGTTGGGATGGAGCGCCTTCATGGCGGCGGATGGCGCGATCCAACTCCTGCGGGGCGCCGACCTACTGGGCTATGCGCCCGGGCTGATCAGCGGGGGCGCCCGCATGACCGCGGCGATGAAATACCCGAACGACTTCGGGGCATACGCCGCGTGGACCGCCGTGCTGGCGATGAGCGTGATGATCGCCGAATGGTCGCATGGCCGCCGCCGGAACGGCGCCGTGGCCGCCATGCTCCTCGGCGTGAACGCGCTGGCGCTGGTCGCCACCTATTCCCGCGGCGCATGGCTCGGGATGGCGCTCGCCCTGCTGGTCGCGCTCATCCTCTATCGCACGCGGTATGCCGTGCCGCTGGTGGTGGCCGGCGGCATCGCGATCGCCTGGTTGCCGGGCCCTTACCTGGATCGGCTGCTCAGCGTCCTCGAGCTGCACCAGGGCAGCGCCTCCTATGAGCGCCTGCTGATCTGGCGCAGCGTCTGGGGGATGATCCAAACGCACCCATGGCTGGGCTTTGGCTTGAATACCTTCAATACCGTGTTCCCCCACTACAAAGATCCGGCGATTTGGGGCACCCCATATGCCCACAACTGTTTCCTGCAATTGACCGCGGAACTGGGCCTCGTAGGGTTCCTGCTGTTCAGCTGGTTGCTGGTGCGGACGTTCGCGCAAGGCTGGCGGCCGGCGCAACGCCCCGGGTGGGAGCGCGCCGTGGCCGTCGGGGTCATCGCCGGGGGAGCCGGCTATGTGCTCCAAAGCGTGGTGGAAACCAACTGGTACTCGTTGCCGCTGGCCGCCATGTGGTGGCTCTCGCTCGGGCTGATGGACGGCCTGCACGGCATCGCCGAGGACCGCCAACAATGGTTCACGGAGAAAATCCGCCGCCTCGTCGCCGTGCGGACCGACCGGCTGGGGGATGTGGTGATGAACCTGCCGGCGCTGGCCGCGCTCCGGCAGCGATTCCCGCGCGCCGCGCTCACGCTGATGGTGCGGCCGCCGCTGGACGACCTGCTCCGCGCGCAACCGGGGATTGACGCCGTCGCGCCGCACGACGCGGCGTACGACCGCGGGGCGCTCGGCGCCATCCGCTGGGCGCTCGCCCTGCGTCGGCAACGGTTCGACGCCGCTGTGCTCCTCAATCCCACGAAGCAGGCGCACCTGGCCACCTGGCTGGCCGGCATCCCGATCCGGGTCGGCTACGCCCGGAAGTGGGGCTGGCTCTTGACCGATACGATCCCCGATCGGAAAGCGGACGGGACCCAACATGAGACGGAGTACAACCTGGAGCTCGCCGCCGTCTTGGGCGCCTCAACGGCGCAGCGCGTCCCGCGCCTGGTGGTGGCGCCTAAAGACCAGCAGGTGGTCCGGGAGCTTTTGGAGCAGGCAGGCGCCGGTCCCCAATGCACGCTGATCGCCATCCATCCCTGGACCAGCGATCCGGCCAAACAGTGGCCGCTGCCGATGATGGCGGAGCTGATCGAAACCCTGGGCGCTGGGACGCCGACGCTCGTGCTCATCGGCGGCCCGGACGAAACCGAGCAGGCCCGGCATTTTCTGGCTGGCATCCGCGCGCCGATCCTCTCGTTCGTCGGACGGCTGTCGCTGCGCCAGTTGGCCGCGCTCCTGGCGCAGTGCCGCGTCTTGGTCTCCAATGACAGCGGGCCGGTGCATGTCGCCGCGGCGGTGGGGACGCCGACGATCACCCTGTTCACCGGCCAGCGCCCGGCGGCCACCCCGCGGCGATGGGGCCCGATAGGGCCTGGTCACATCACGCTGGCTAGCCGCCACCCGGAAATTCCAATTCCAGTGAATGAGGTGCTGGCCGCGGTCCTCCGCCAATTGGAAGCGCCAAAGAGCCAACCTCAGACAGGGTCAGACCCATGGGTCTGACCCTGTCAAAGATCCTCATCGTGAATCCGTACGGCATCGGCGATGTGCTGTGCACCCTGCCGTTGATCCAGGCGCTGCGCGAGGCGCGCCCGGACATTACCGTCGGGTATCTCTGCAATCGCCGCACGGAATCGCTCGTGCGCGCGTTTCCAGGGATCTCGGCGGTGCGGGTGTTTGAGAAGGATGAGTTTCGCGCCCTCTGGCGTGAATCCACCGCCCGGTGGCTCTCGGCCGGGCGCGCCCTCGCCGGCGCGCTCCGCGCCGACCGCTGGGACGTGGCGTTTGACCTGTCATTGAATTGGCAATTTAGCGCAGCCCTCGCGGCGCTGGGCATCCCTCGACGGATCGGCTTCGACTACCGGCGGCGCGGCCGGTGGCTGACGGATCGCGTACCACTGG
>JACQRF010000008.1 GCA_016206635.1 Candidatus Omnitrophota bacterium | reverse complement strand
GGGTGCTCGTTGTGTTGGTCGTGAAGTTGTACCCCTGGACCACCTTCCCGGCCAGCGCGGGATGCGTCGCGTCAATCGCCGTGTCAATGACGGCGATCTTGACGGGGGCCCCGGCGCCCAGCGGCGCGCGCGGCTCCTCCGCCCACGCCTCGGCGGGGGCGAACCACCCCTCGCCCGACGGCGTGTAGATCCCGTTGAGCTCCGCGTGGGCCACTTCCGCCATCTGTCGGAACCGCTCGACGAGCTGCGGCGCGGTCAGCGGCGAGGGGCTGGTGACCACGTAGATGCGCTGGGGATCAATCCGCTGTTTCGTGACGGCGCCGGCCTGGGCGATCAGCTCCCCCGCCCGTTGATCCGACACCGTCGAATGGAATTGCACCAACGCCTCGCCGGGGACAAACGCCGGCGCCGGCCGGGGCCGCAGCCCCCGCGCGACCGCCAGGCCCACCCCGACGACCAGGATGATGCCGATGAGGCCGAGTAACGAACGTGTCATGGTCTTTCCCTCCTCAGTTCCGCACCTTCACCCGCGTGGCCATCGTCCGGGACATCACGTCCCCCGCCTCGGTGATGGTCGACGCCGTCATCTGAATCTCGATAATCCCGACCGGCTGCTGGGTCTGCGCATCCAAGATCTGCCGAAATCGAAGATCGGTGATGTGATTGGCGACCGTCTCGCTCTGGAGGGCGGCCCCCGCGCCGACGCGCCGCAGACAGCTGTTCCGGGCCCCGCGCTGATAATTGATGAGGTCGGACCACTCCACGATCGCCCCCGCCGCGTCCAGCACGGCGCCGTCCCCGTTGCGGTCCTGCGGAATTTGAAAGGTCATCTGCGTATCCCACGCCCCGTTCACGGGCGGCCGCTGGACGCGGCCAGCCGCGCTGCCCACCAGTTCCCGGCTGATCCGGTCGAGCCCCCGGCGGAGTTCCGCCGTGAGCACCGCCTGGCCGGAGCCGGTCGTCCAACTCCGCTGCGCCGAGAGCAGCAGCGTCACCAGGGCGGCCGAGACGATCCCGAACAGGGCGAGCACCACCAGCAGCTCCGTCATGGTGAACCCGGCGTGACGCGGTCGCGGCGTCATCGGCGTGTCACCAGGCCGGTGAAGCTGGCGGAGCGGTTCCGATTCCGCTCCGTCCACGTCACCGTCACGGTGGCCTCCAGGGGATCGGCGGCGGCGTTGACGAATTGCACGGCGATCGCCTCGTTGGTGAGCCCGGTCAGGCCGGCGCCGCGGGACCAGGCGCCCCAGCTCCGCGCCGCCACGGGCGCCAGGCCGCCCGCCGACACCTGCCGCATCTCCTCAAACACGGTGCGGGCGTCGGCCGCCGCCGTCGCCATGTTCCGGCCCGATTCGACCAAGAGCAACCCCGACAGGAACGCCGACAACAAGGCCACCACCCCCACCGCCACGACGAGGGTGCTGATCACCACCTCGATCAAGGTGAATCCGCCTGCCCTGCTGCGCTGCCTGCCCATGTCGCCTTCACCCTCCAAAGTGACAGCGGGCGGCTGCTGGGGCAGCCGCCCGCTGCATGTCCTGATCCGTGTTGAAAAACGGTGTTACTGAATCTCGGGACTTGTGCGGCCGGCTGCCCCTACGGCTGAGGCCCGGATCACGCCGGTCTCATCCACGTGGAAGCGCCGCGTCCCTGTCGTCCCCACCGTCGACGGCGTCCCTTGCAGGTTATACTGGTTCGCGTTCAGCCGGACATAGGTGAAGAAATACCCTTGCCGTGCCGTGGCCGCACCCGTCGCCGCCGTGAGGGATGCGCTGACGTACGGGGGGACCGCCGCGCTCAAGGTCGCCAGCGCGACGGGGTAGGTCGGCGGCGTCTGGGCCGCCCGATACGATTCCATCGCCGTGGACAGCGTCCGCATCGCGCCGATGCCCGCCGTCTCGTTGGCATTATGCCGCGCCCGCAGGAGATTCGGGATCGCGATGGCCGCCAGCAATGCGATGATGGCCACCACGATCATGATCTCCACGAGAGTAAACCCCTTGCTAGACCGTAAGGAAGAAAACATGGTCAGCCTCCTTCGACTCGTGGATCTATGCGTTTGTCAATGGCGGGACAATAGTATGGAGAACCCCCGCCCTTCCGTCTTCCACCAAGAAGTGTACCCGACCGCGGGCGCAGAAAACAAGGCGCCGCCGGCCTAATTTTCCGCCTGCTCCAGCGCGGTGCTGGCCGGGCCGGCCGGCCCGTTGAGCTCAAATCGGACCACGCCGGTCTGGTCGGTGTAGAAGCTCCGCTGGCCGGTCACCCCGCGCTGCACCGGATCGGCGCGGACGGCGTACCGGTCTTGGATCGCGTAGTTGATGTTGCCGACGGCCTGCTGGCGCGCGCGGCCGGCGGCATAGGCCCACCGGTAGCCGAAGAGCGGCTGGCCGGCCGAGGCGCCCTGAAACCGGCGGTCCAGGTACGGCGGCTGGGCCGCGGCCAGCGCCGCCAAGGAAGGCGGCGCCCCCGCCGCCAATCCTTGAGACCGCCAGCTCTCGCAGGCCTGGACGATCGTCCGCAGGCCTTCGATGGTGGCGGCTTCATTCCGGAGCATCAGCATCTTCGTGAACTGCGGCAGGGCGATCGTCATGATCACGATGAGCACGGCGATCGCCACGGCGACTTCCGTCAACGTGAATCCCCCTACATGGCGCCGATGATGGATCATGATGCCTCACCTCCCTAGCACTTCAGTCAGTTTGAAAATCGGGAGGAAGATGGACAGGACGATTGAGCCGACCACGACGCCCAAGACCGTGATGATCACCGGCTCCATCGCGCTGGTCAGCCCGCTGACCGCCGCGTCCACCTGGTCCTCATAAAAGTCTGCCACTTTCGTGAGCATGTCGTCCAATCGCCCCGTCTGCTCCCCCACGGCGATCATCCGGACCACCATGGGCGGGAAGACGTGGCTGTCGGCCAGCGGCGTGGCCAGATTCTCCCCCTCCCGGATGGATGTCCGCACCTTGAGGATCGCCTCCGTGATCACCCGGTTGCCGGCTGATTCCGCGACGATCTCCAACGCCCCGAGGATCTGCACCCCGCTGCGGACCAGCGTCGCCAGCGTCCTCGAAAATTTGGCCACGGCCACTTTCCGGACGATCGGGCCGACGATCCCGAGGTCCAGCACGACCCGATCGAAGCGCAGCCGCCCCTTCGGCGTCGCCAAGGCGCGGCGCCCGGCGTAGACGGCCGCCGCGAGCAGGAGCACCCCCGGCACGAAGCACTGCCGGGCCGTGTCGCTGACCCAGATGAGGATCTTGGTCGGCAGCGGCAGGTCGGCCCCCAAGGTCATGAAGATGTCCTTGAACGCCGGGATCACCTTGAGGACCAGCACGCCGGTGATGACGACCGCCATGCCGATGACGATGATCGGATAGATGCAGGCCGAGCGGATTTTCCGCTGGAGCGCGGCGCTCTTCTCGAGATAGGTGGCCAGCCGGTCCAGCACCTCCGCCAGGTGGCCGCTGGCCTCGCCCGCCTTGACCATGCTGACAAACAGCGGGGAGAAGACCATCTGCTGCTTGGCGATCGCCGCGGTGAAATTCGTCCCCCCCTCCACCGCCTCGCGGACCTTCAACACCACCTCGCGCAGCGCCCGGTTCTCCAGCTGATCGGCGACGGCCCCGAGGCCGCCGACGAGCGGGATCCCGGCGTCCACGAGGGTCGCCATCTGGCGCGCGAAGATGGCGAGGTCGTCCATGCGCACCGTGCCGCGCCGGCGGCCGCGCCCCTTCTGCGCCCGGATCGCGACGATGGTCAGCCCCTGGCGATGCAGCGCCTCCACCACCACGGCGTTCGACGCGGCATCGAGGGTCCCGGCCGCGGCGCGGCCATCGGCGGTCTTCGCCAGATACGTAAACGTCGGCATCAGCAGGTCCTCCCCCGTCACTCGTCGCTGGTCACGCGCAGCACTTCGCCCAGCGAGGTCCGGCCGGCCACGGCGTGCAGCAGGCCCTCCTGCCGGAGCGTCTTCATCCCGCGCGACACGGCGTACGCCTTGATCTCGTCCGGGGTCTTGCGCGCGATGATCATCTCGCGGGTCCGGTCGTCCACGAGCATCGCCTCCACCATCGCGAACCGCCCGCGGAATCCGGTCTTGCGGCAATGCACGCAGCCCTTGCCGCGGAACAGCGTGGTCCCTTTCGGCAGCTCCAGGCCCGCGGCCTTGAGCGTCTCCGGTGGAACCTCATCGGGCGTCTTGCACCGCGGGCACAGCTGCCGGCACAACCGCTGGGCCGCCACGAAGATCAGGCTCGAGGCCAGCAGGAACGGATCCACCCCCATGTCGGTCAACCGCACGATCGCCGTCGGCGCGTCATTCGTGTGCAGGGTGGACAGCACGACCTGGCCCGTCAGCGACGCCTTGATCGCGATGTCGGCCGTCTCCCCGTCGCGGATCTCCCCCACCAGCACGACGTCCGGGGCCTGCCGGAGAAATGCCCGCAGCGCATTGGCGAACGTCAGTTGGATCTCCGGATTCACCTGCACCTGCGTGATGCCGTCCACCTGGTACTCCACCGGATCCTCGACCGTCAGGATG
>JACQRF010000109.1 GCA_016206635.1 Candidatus Omnitrophota bacterium | reverse complement strand
GTCCAACGAGGTGGCGGAGATCCGCATCATCACCGACGCCGCCACCAGCTCCACGAGCTCCTCGCAAACCACCACCGGCACCATCACCACCCAGTTCGAGCGGAACACCGTCGGCACGGTGCTGCGCGTCATCCCGCTGATCACGGACGGCAAGTACATCACGATGGTCATCGAGCCGGAGGTGTCCCGCGTGGTGGAATCCGCGAAGTTCACGGACGCCCTCGACCCGGATCGCCGCGCCGCGCGGGCCACCATCATGGTGGAGGACGGGCAGACCGCGATGATCGCCGGACTGCTGTCGCAAGACCGCCAGTTGGGGAATCGCAAGGTGCCGCTGCTGGGCGATATCCCGTTCTTGGGGGCGGCGTTCACGCGGGCCAACGATGAAGTGACCGACACCGAGATCATCATCTTCATCACGCCGCACATCGTCCCGGAGCACGCGCTGACCAAGGCGGCCCCGGTCCCCGTCATCCCGCGCCGGGAGCAATCGCCCGCCGCGGCGGAACGCGGGCGGCGCAAGGGGTTCCGCCGCCCATGGCCGACCGAGCCGTGACGCGCGCGATTGCTGACAGGCCATGCCCGCCCGCGACCGGTTGAAGCTCGGGGAGCTGCTGCTCCGCAAGGGCCTCATCACCACGGCCCAGCTGAACGAGGCGATGGGGCGCCAGCGCAAGACGCGCGAGCGCCTCGGCGAGACGCTGGTGGCGCTGGGCATGGTCACGGAAGAGGATCTCGCCAAAACCTTGGCCGAGCAACTGCAGATCCCTTATGCCACGCTGGCCGACGGCAGCCTCAGGCCGGAGAAACGCCCGGCGCTCGCCGCCCTGATCCCCGAGGAGACCGCCCGCCGATACCACGCGCTCCCGCTGGGCGTCCGCGACGATCATCTGACCATCGCCCTGGTGGACCCGCTGGACCTCCTGCTCCAGGACAACCTGCGCCAGATCACCGGCAAGACGCTGTCGTTCGTCATCGCCAAACGCAGCGAGCTGGACCGGGCGATTGACATCTTCTACGGCGCGAAAGATTACCTCTCGCAGGCCGTGCAGGAATCGTTCCAGGACACGACGGCCGAGGCCCTCGGCGAGGACAGCGACGCCCGCCTCAACCTCGATGACCTGATCGCCAAGGCGGGCGAACCGACGGTAGTCAAGCTGGTGGACCTGATCATCCGCGAGGCCATCAACTCCCGCGCCAGCGATATCCACGTGGAGCCGGGGGCCGCGCGGATGGCGATCCGGTACCGGATCGACGGCGTCATGCACGAGATCAGCCCGCCGTCGGCGTCGCTGTTCCCCGCCATCGCCTCCCGCCTGAAGATCCTGGCGAAGCTGGACATCGCCGAGCGGCGGCTCCCGCAGGACGGGGGATTTTCCGTGAAGCTGGCGGACCGGGCCATTGACATCCGCGCCTCCACCGTGCCGACGATCTATGGCGAGAAGGTCGTGCTCCGGCTGCTCGACAAATCCACCGTCATCCTGGACTTCCAGGCCCTCGGCCTGAGCGGCCCCGCCCGCGCCGCGCTCGAGCGGGCGATCACGATGCCGTTCGGGTTGGTGTTCCTGACCGGCCCGACCGGCAGCGGGAAAACCACCACGCTGTACACCGCCCTGAGCCGGATTGACGCCGCGGCGAAGAACATCATGACCATCGAGGACCCGGTCGAGTACAAGATCCCCGGGATCAACCAGGTGCAGGCCAAGCCCCAGATTGGCCTGACCTTCGCCGCCGGCCTCCGGGCGTTTCTCCGGCAGGACCCCGACGTGATGATGGTCGGCGAGGTCCGCGACCTGGAAACCGCCGAGATCTGCGTCCGGGCGGCGCTGACGGGGCACCTCGTGCTCTCAACGCTGCACACCAATGACGCCGCCTCGACGATCACGCGCCTGCTGGATATCGGGATTGAGCCATACCTGCTGGCGCCGTCGCTGCTGATGGTCATGGCCCAGCGGCTGGTGCGCCGCCTCTGCCCGGAGTGCAAAGAGGCCTATCCCACGCCCGAGCCGATCCGCGCGCAGATCCCCGGCGTGCCCGAGACGCTCTATCGCGCGAAAGGGTGCGACCTCTGCCGGAAAACCGGCTACAAAGGCCGGGTGGGCCTCTATGAAGGGTTGCCGGTGACGGACACCGTCCAGGAGCTGATCACGCGCCGGGAACCGGCGGCGCGGCTGGCCGAGGAGGCCCGGCGCGCCGGGATGACGACCCTCGCCGAAGACGGGTTGTCGAAGGCGGCGGCCGGGCTGACCAGCCTCGAGGAAGTCATGAGCGCCACGATGGGCCGCGGGGAGTAGCGCGGACGGCGACTGATGCTTTCGTTCCGATACCGAGTGCAGACGCGCGCCCGACGGATGGAACGCGGGATGATTGACGTGCCGACCGAAGACGACGCCGTGACCCTCCTCCACGAACGGGATCTCACCGTCCTGGCCTTGGACCCCGCGCTGACCACGCCGCGCGCGGCGGAGCCGGCCGCACCCGCCGTCGTCGCGCGGCGCCGGCGCAGGGGCGGCGTCCGCGCCCACGACCTGATCGTGTTCGGCCGTTCCCTCTCGACCATGCTGGACGCCGGGCTGCCCCTGCTGCGGGCGCTGGAGACGATCGAGGCGCAGCTACAATCGGCGGCGCTCCAGGAAGCGGTGCGCGACATTAGCCAGGCGATCCGCGGCGGCAGCACGTTCCGAGAGGCGATCGCCCGGCATCCCAAGGTCTTCTCCAAGCTGTGGGGGTCGCTCATCGAGATCGGCGAGGCCTCCGGCCAGCTCACGAAGGTCCTGGAGCAAATCACCGTCCATTTGGAAAAGGCCGGGGCCCTCCAGCGCCGGGTCATCTCCGCGCTGGTCTACCCCTGCATCTTGATCGTCGTGTCGGCGGCGGCCATCAGCGTGTTCCTCCTCAAAATCATCCCGACGTTCGGGGCGCTGTTCTCGAGCTTCGGGGCCCGCCTGCCGGCGATCACCCTCCTGGTGCTCAAAATTTCCGTGCTGGCCCGCGGGCTGGTCCCGATCGTCGTGATCGCCGCCGGCGTGGGGGGCTTTCTGCTCTGGCAGTACGCCAAAACCGACGTCGGCCGATGGCAATTGGACGGCCTGCTCCTGCGCCTGCCGCTGATCGGCCAGATCGCGCAGGGGACGCTGATGGCGTCGTTCGCCACGTCGCTGGGGACCATGCTCAAGGCCGGCGTGCCGATCCTCCACGGCCTGGAAATCACCATCGCCGCCACCAACAACACGCGCATCGCCCGGGTCATCGAGCAGATGCGCCTCGGCGTGCGGGAGGGCCGCCCCCTGGCGGAGCCGCTGAAGGCCAGCGACCTGTTCCCGCCAATGGTGGCGCAAATGATCTCGGTGGGGGAGGAGACCGGGAAGCTGGCCGCGATGCTGGATGAGATCGCCAAGTTCCACGAAGAGGCGGTGGCCACGCTGGTGGAACGGGCCACCGCGCTGCTGGAGCCGGTCCTGCTGATCGGCATGGGGACGATCATCGGGTTCCTGGTGATCTCGATGTACCTGCCGGTCTTCCAACTGTCGCAAACAATCCGCGGGTAGCACCGGTTGACAAGGGCTTGGGACAATGATAGATTGTGGGCTAACTTAAGGAGGCTCTCATGAAGCGAAGGCAGGGACAGGGTATGGCCGGCTTCACGTTGATGGAACTGCTGGTCGTCGTCATCATCATCGGCATCTTGGCGACGCTCGCCTTACCGCAATTCCCCCGCGTCATGGAGAGCGCCCGCCAGGCCGAGGCCCGGAACATACTGGGGCAGATCTACCAGGCGGAACGAATGTACTACGCGGAAAACGTCACCTATGTGAAGGCTACCCCTAGCGCCAATCCGCTGGTCTCGGATTTACCAAATGATGCATCCACGAGTCACTACTTCAAATATGAAGTGACGGACGCGGCGGCAGCCACGTTCTCGATAAAGGCCACTCGGAAAATTTCGACCGACACGGGCAGAACTCCCTCGTACTCGAGCGCCTACACCATTACCCTCAACCAGAAGGGCGAATATAGCACCAGCAATTTCTAAGCATTGGGCGCGCGGGAAGATTCGGGCAATCACGGCGATCGAGTTGCTGATCACCGTGATCGTGGTAGGGATTGTGGCCGCCATCGGCACGTTCTCGTTTGTCCATGGATTGGAAGTGGCCAATGGGCGGGCCGCAGAAACGACGTTGCGGGCGATCTTCGAAGCGGAACGGGCCTACGCGTTTGACCAATCCCCCGAGCACTACGGGTCGCTGGCCGAT
>JACQRF010000110.1 GCA_016206635.1 Candidatus Omnitrophota bacterium | reverse complement strand
GAACTCTTGGGCCAACTGGCCGAACCAGGCGAGCCGTCCCCGAAGGTCCGGGCTGAGTACGGAACGGAGGGGGCCACCCATCTTCGCTTTCAGCGCAACGGCGTCGCCTATCTCGCCTCCCTGACGGGACGCGATGTGCATCTTCCGGTGATGCGTTTGGAGATCACGCGAGAAGGCCGGGACCCCTCCGCTCCGAGGATTTCGATCGGGGCGATGCGCCTGGGAATCACCTTTGGGCAGCCCGCGCCCGGTCTGGAGCTGATGGATGCCTCCCGCGCGCGATCCTGGCTCCGCCCGCCTCTTCCGTTGCAGCGCATCTGGTCGTCGGAAGATCAGATGCGCGAGTTCCTCCAAGCGTTCCACCGCGCCATGATGGCCCCCCTCTTGCCGTCGCCAACGACCTCTCTCCCCGATGTCCGCGAGCCCGGCGCCGCCGCCGGGCTGGAGGAGCGGCCGAGGACGGCGGCGGAGGCGGTGGCGGCGTACGAAGAAGCGGTCGGCCCAGCGCCGTTACTCCATCATGGCATGCTGCCGACGACCGTGCCCGGGAGGGCGCTCGTGATGGCCACGGAGTCCGATCCGGCGCCGATTGTGCTCGGCTTGATGGGGTGGCAGGTCACGGTGGTGCATCCGACAGGAAATCAGGCGGCCGACGCCCTTCAGAGATTGGAAACCTCGGGTCTCATGGCGGAGGTCGCCCGCCGCCGCGGCACGATGAGCCGTCACTATACCCCCACCGCGCCGTTTCGCAGGCACCGGGAGCTCGGCGCGCTCCCCAGCTACATCTTGATCTCCGAGTTCTCCGAGGTGAATCGGTGGTGGCCGACGCCTCCGGACGAAAAAGATGCGGCCTCCAATCTCGTGGGTGAGATCGCGCGGACCATCGCCCCCGGCGGGACGATCGTCGTTAGCGGGCAAAGGGTGATCCCGCACTCTGACGATCCGGATGGTGCGGCCTTGTTGCGCTCGCAGTTGGACCGTTTCGCGGTGTACCGCGTGCGGGAGATCACGACGGTAGAATCGGCCGCCCTCCTCCCGGTGCGCCTCTGGTGCTTTGACATTGCCTCATTGCAGGGGCAATGGCGGGGTCTTGTGGCCCGCATCGGACGTTGGACTGGCCGCGACCTCATCGTGATCCATCCCGATGTGATCACGATGCCGGAATACCGAGGGCTCGGCGTATTGGCGGAACTGCTTCCGAATATGGTATGCGTGGATCGCGGTGACGAGACGATGGAGGTTTTGAGGGCCTCGGCTTCTTCCGGAGTGACGCATGTGGACTACTACGGAGAGCAGGTTCGGGCGGATGCGATTCGCCGATTAACCGGTTTGACGGTGGACCATCAGCCGTTGTCGCTGCGGCCTCGATTTTCCGTGTTGGTGGAACGAATCCTCGCACATCTTGCAGGGCGACCGGAGGGGGCGGCGGGCATAGGCCGTCTGGTGGAGATCGAGCCGATTGCCGCGTGGTTGGAGCAGGCGGCGTAACTCTGCTATACTCGGCGGCGTGAAGCTCCGCGACGTCGCCGAGGCCCTGAAACTCCCGCACACGATTTTCGCCCTGCCGTTCGCGTATCTCGGCGGGTGGGCGGCGGCCAACGGGTTTCCTGGGTGGCAGTGGTTCGGGTGGGTGACGCTCGCGATGGTGGGGGCCCGCACCGCCGGCATGGCCTGGAACCGCCTGCTCGACCTCCCGTTTGACCGGCTGAATCCCCGGACCGCGTCGTGGCCGACGGCGGCAGGGCGGGTGACCCCGCCGATCCTGCTGGCGCTGGCGCTGGCGGCGACCGCCCTCTTCCTCTATAGCGCCGCCCGCCTGAACCCCCTTTGCTTGCGGCTGACGCCGGTCGCGCTCGCCGGCCTGACGTTGTACCCCTTCCTTAAACGGTTCACTTGGGCTTGCCACTTCGGGTTGGGCCTCGTGCTGGGGATGGCCCCGGTCGGGGGGTGGCTGGCCGTGACCGGGGCGTGGGATCCTCGCCCGTTGTGGCTGCTGGCCGCCGTCGCGCTATGGGTCGCCGGTTTCGATATTGTATATAGCGCCTTGGATATTGACTTCGATCGCGCCCATCGGTTATATTCAATTCCGCAACGCTTTGGGATCGTTTCCGCGCTGCGCGCGGCGCGCGTCGGCCACGCCGGCATGGTCATAGTCCTCGGGGCGTTCGGGGTCGCCACCCACCGGGCGGGGCTCTTCTGGCTCGGCTGGCTGGCGGTGGCGATCCTCTTGCACTACGAACATCAGCTTGTCTCTCCCAGCGATCTGCGGCGGGTCAACCAGGCCTTCTTCGTGATCAATGGCTGGGTCAGCGCGCTGCTGCTCGTGACCACCGCCCTGGACTGCAGGTATCCATGGCCTCTCCCATTCTGGCGATAACCGGCGCGTCCGGCAGCCTCTACGGCATCCGGCTCCTGCAGTGTCTCATCGAGCAGGGGACGGAGCCGGTCGTGCTCGTCAGCGACGCCGGCCGCCTGGTCCTGAAAGTTGAGTTGGGCGCCGACCGGCTGAGCGACCTCGTCGGCGCGCGCGGCTACCACCAGGAAGCCATCGCCAATTTCGCCGCGCCGATCGCCAGCGGCTCCGCGCCCACCGCCGGCATGGTGATCGCGCCGTGTTCCGTCGGGACCGCCGCCGCGATCGCCCACGGGATCTCCGCCAATCTCATTCACCGCGCCGCCGACGTGACCCTCAAGGAGCGCCGCCGGCTGATTGTCGTCCCGCGCGAGACACCGCTCCACGCCGGGCATCTCCAGAATCTCCTGACCCTGGCGAATCTCGGCGCCACCATCCTCCCGGCGATGCCGGCGTTCTATCACAAGCCAGCGACCATCGAGGACCTCGTCGACACAGTCGTCGCGCGCATCCTCGATCATCTGGGCATCGAGCACCCGATGATCCGCCGCTGGGGCCAACTCCACGAGATGCCCCTCGATGACCGGTTGTAAGGTGAGCCCGGGGCTCCAGCCGATCGCCGAGCAGGTAGCGGCCGGCCAGCGCCTGAGCCGCGAGGACGGCCTGACGTTGTTCACGACCCCCGACCTGTTTGGGCTGGGCGCTCTCGCGAATAGCGTCCGCGAGCGGCTCCACGGCGACAAGACGTTCTATACCCATACCCTCCACGTCAATTATTCCAACGCCTGTGTGCTGACCTGCGCCCTCTGCGCGTTCTACCGGCCGCTGGACCATGCCGAGGCGTACGCCTTCAACCTTGACGACCTCACCCAACAGGTCGAGGCGGCCGCCCGGCTCGGCGTCCGCGAGTTCCACGTGACCGGCGGGCTCAACCCGCGCCTCCCGTTCGACTATTACGAGGAGATGTTCCGCATGATGCGGCGCGTGGCGCCGGCGGCGACGATCAAGGCATTCACCGCGGTGGAAGTGGATTTCTTTGCGAAGAAATTCCGCCTGACGTTGGAGGAAGTCTACGAACGGCTGAAGGCGGCCGGCCTGGACTGCCAGCCGGGGGGCGGGGCGGAGATCCTCGTGGATCGGGTGCGCGACATCGTTTGCCACGGGAAGATCTCGGCGCAGCGCTGGCTGGACGTGCACGAGGCGGGGCACCGCCTCGGCGTCCCGAGCAACGCGACGATGCTCTACGGCCACGTCGAGACGCTCGAAGAACGGATCGAGCACATGCTGCGGCTCCGCGACGCGCAGGACCGGACCGGCGGGTTCCTGGCGTTCGTGCCGCTGGCCTTCCACGCGGAGAACACCGCCTTGCCGGCCATCAAGCCGACCACCGGCTACGATGACCTGCGCGTCTACGCCGTCTCGCGCCTGCTGCTCGACAACATCCCGCACATCAAACTGCTCTGGACCTACGTCGGGACGAAGCTGCTG
>JACQRF010000105.1 GCA_016206635.1 Candidatus Omnitrophota bacterium | reverse complement strand
CTCCTGTTCGAGCGGTTCTTGAACCCTGACCGCATCAGCTTCCCCGACATTGACATTGATTTCTGCTACGAGCGGCGCCCGGAGGTGATCCGGTACGTCCAGGAGAAGTACGGCGAGCGGTCCGTCGCGCAGATCATCACGTTCGGGACGATGATGGCCAAGGCGGTCGTGCGCGACGTGGCCCGCGTGATGGGCTTCAGCTACCCGGAGGCGGACCGGCTCGCCAAGCTGATCCCCTTCGAGCTCGGGATGACGCTGGCGCGCGCCCTCGAGTTGTCGCCGGAGCTGAAGGCCCTCTACGGGAGCGACCCGAAAGTCGGCGAGCTGATTGACACCTCGATGAAACTGGAAGGCTTGACGCGGCACGCCTCGACGCACGCGGCCGGTGTCGTGATCGCCGACGGCGACTTGTCGGACTACATCCCCCTGTTCAAGACCTCCGATGACCAGGTCACGACCGGCTACGCCATGGAGTCGCTCGAGAAGGTCGGGTTGCTGAAGATGGACTTCCTGGGGTTGCGGACGCTCACGGTCGTCGAAGAGACGGTCAAGATCGTCAAGCGGACGCGCGGCATCGCGCTGGATTGGGCGGCGGTCCCGCTCGACGACGCGGCGACCTACAAGATGCTCGGCGGCGTCGAGTCCACCGGGGTGTTCCAGCTCGAATCGTCCGGCATGCGCGATCTCCTGCGCAAGCTCAAACCCGATCGCCTCGAGGACTTGATCGCGCTCTTGGCGTTGTTCCGCCCCGGCCCGATCGGCAGCGGGATGCTCGATGACTTCATCAAGCGCCGCCACGGTCAGGTCAAGGCCACGTATGACCACCCGCTCCTCGAGCCGATCCTCAAGGACACGTACGGGATCCTGGTCTATCAAGAACAAATTATGCGCATCGTCTCGACGGTGGCCGGCTTCTCCCTCGCGAAAGCCGACATCTTCCGGCGCGCGATGGGCAAGAAAACGCCCGAGGTGATTGAACAGGCCCGCACCGAGTTCCTCGAGGGGGCCGTCCGCAACGGCGTGGATCACCGGACCGCCGAGCGGATCTTCGAGAAGATCACCTACTTCGGGGGGTATGGCTTCAACTTGTCACATTCGGCGGCGTACGCCGTGATCTCCTACCGCACCGCGTTCCTCAAGGCCAATTATCCGGCGGAGTTCATGACGGCGCTGCTGACGTCCGAGCGGGAAAACCTCGACAAGATCGCGCAGTACATCGAGGAGGCGCGGCGGATGAACATCCAGATCTTGCCGCCCGATGTCAATGAGAGCTTCTCGAAATTCACGGTGGTCAACGACCGCACGATCCGGTTCGGCCTCTCGGCGGTCAAGAATGTCGGGCAGGGGGCGATCGATGTCGTGATCAAGGCGCGCGAGGCCGGCGGCCGCTTCGCCTCGCTGTACGACTTTTGCGAGCGGGTCGATCTGCGGTTGGTGAACCGCAAGGTGCTCGAGAGCCTGATCAAGTGCGGGGCGTTCGACTCGATGGGGCTCCACCGCTCGCAGCTGGTGGCGATGCTGGATCGCGCCCTCGATGTGGCCAGCGGCGCCCAGCGGGACAAGCAGGCCGGCCAGCTGTCGCTGTTCGACACCTTCCAGGAGCAAAGCGCATTCAAGAACGCCGTGCAGGGAACCCCTGCGGTCCGGGAATGGCCGGAGAGCCAGCGGCTGACCTACGAGAAGGAGTTGCTCGGCTTCTACCTGACGGGGCATCCGCTCGCCCGCCACGAGCGATCGCTGAAGGCCTACTGCACCGCCCCCATTGACCAGCTCGGGACGCTGCGCGACGGCGGCGACGTGACGCTCGGTGGCGTCATCGCCAAGGTCCGGGTGACGACGACCAAGAAAGGCAACGAGCGGATGGCCATCGTGGTGCTCGAGGACTTCAGCGGGTCGGTCGAGGTGCTGGTGTTCCCGAGGGCCTATGCCGCCTGCGCCAAGGCGATCGCACCGGAGGCGATCGTCTTCATCCGTGGCCGCCTCAGCTTGCGCGAGGAGTCACCGAAACTGCTGGCCAACGAGGTGATCTCGCTCGACCAGGCCCGGCAATCGTTCACGCAAGGGATCACGATCACGTTGTTCACCGCCGGGCTCGAGCAATCCGTGCTGGAGGCGGTCTACCGCGTCCTCAAACAGCATGCCGGGACAGTCCCCGTCACGTTGAAGTTCACGACCCCCGAACACCAGACGCATCTCCTCGAGACCGGGGATGGGTGCCGCGTGACTCCCAGCGACGAGCTGTTCGCTGCCCTCGAGGCCCTGCTGGGCCAGGACGTCGTGACCGTCCAGGCCGCTTCGCCGGAGCGCCCGGACGCTCGCCGGTCCGTCCAGTACGCCGGCTGATCCCTCACCTCCTTGCTCGGTCACATGAAGCGTCACCCGGCACCCTCCCCTTTGCTCGGTAGTATAGATGTCCGGCGGTACCAGGAACGGTTCCCGAAGGGAACTGTTCCTGGCGGTACCGACGGACACTCAGAGACTCTAAATTTAGCTCTCGCCTTGTTTTTCTTCCTCTCCGCATGGCATACTTACTTTGAGATGATGCCCCAACCGTTCCGTCGTATCCTGGCGCTCCTGACCGCCAGCGCCCTGTTGCTGGCCGGCCCGGTACCGGCCTTTGCCCTGCGCGCGGGGTTGGAGGGCACGACCCAAGGAGAGCTTGCCCGTGAAATATCTAGCCCACCCGCCGCGCGCTCCACGACAGGGTTGGAAGAAGATAAGGTCCATGTCAACTGGTCGTCGGCAAGGCAGATCAAAAAGCATCTAGATCGGCTGCCGGCCTTACGGTCCCTAGGAAACGAACAGCGGTCTCAGTTGGCCCAAGAGATTGTTCGGCAGAGGACATTGTGGAACCCGTACAGAAATGCGGATGACTTCATCGAGAGATTGCAGGACATAGTGCCGAGTGTCAGTCTCACCAAGCTTCATTCTGTAAAAAATTCGTTGGATTTTACTTTCACCCGCCGCGCATTTCTCACCACGGTGGCAAGCGGAACTCTGGGGCTAGGGCTGATCTCCTATGGTATCAAGCGTGGTGTCAAGCGCCGGGAATACGGAACAGACAGCGCGATCCAGTTTACGTTGAACGAGTTCGAGGTATTCGACCGAAGCCGAAGAGCAGCCCGTCCTGCGACACGCAAGATCATTGAAGAAATCATCACCACATACCTAGGAGAGAACGACTCGATCATGGAGGTCGGTAGTGGCGATGGAGAGCTCGCGCGGCTGATGTCGGACCGATTGCGATCCCGCTTGGTGCAGAGCGACTTGGATCCAAGGATTTTGGCGGCCAATCGGTTTGATACACCCAAGAAGGTCATCGATATCTACGACATGTCCTTGGAAGATAACACCGTACCAGGGATCGTGAGTATTGAGGTATTCGATGCGATACATGATCTCCAAAAGGCGCTCAGAGAGATACGGCGCGTGTTAAAGCCCGGCGGTGTGACAATCGGCTTTTTCGACTCCCAGCCAAGCCACACCATGACGATGGCCCGTTTCCCCGAAGATGTGTTGTTTCCCGCGCGTCATCTGCAAGCCTATACAAAAGTGAACCGTCGTGAACTGTTGCAGAGAATTCGACAAAGCAGTTCTGTTGTAGACTCGGAGTCGTTGGCGTTGCTCCGGCAGTATATCCAAGCTCCTGCGGCGGAGTGGCTTCGGATCCTTCGCATGCCCGAGACGGAGCAACTGGAGCGCTTGTTGAGATTGCATATGGCCCTATCCTTCACGCTAAGACTGCCAACCGAAACGTTTGACGCGGTCACGGAATTCCAAGAGCATCTTGGGAAATCTCTTCGAGAAACCGGTTTCCAGGTCGTGAGAACGGAGCCCATCACAG
This sequence comes from Candidatus Omnitrophota bacterium, assembly GCA_016206635.1. Lineage (GTDB taxonomy): Bacteria > Omnitrophota > Gorgyraeia > 1-14-0-20-64-10 > JACQQZ01 > JACQRF01. The sequence continues at coordinate 5,115 of JACQRF010000105.1, read as the reverse complement.
CAGAGGTGGAGTTGGATAGAGCGACCCTGCCCATCCTTCCGAGCGAGCATAATGTGTTGCAATATCATAAGGGGCATTATGAGTATCGCAGAGACCCAGCCATCCCCCCCGATAGAGCAAAAATTAAATCAACTGTTTACGTTGTGGTGGCCCGAAAACCCGCCGCCGGAATGGAGGAAGGCACGTTGCCAGTCGCGTGGGAGGCGGGCGGGTTTAAGGTGCCGGTGACGGCGGCCGATCGGGCGGCGCGACCGATGACGCGGTCGGATGAGGAGCTCGGCAACACACAGATCAGGTTCTACCAGGGGTTGACGAGCGGCGAGAGTGGCATGGCGGCGCCGAGCTTGATCGAGGCCGGACACGCGCAACCAGGCCAGCAGCGGGCGGTGATTGAGGATGCGACCACGGCGCCGCAGGTGGTCCGGATGTTCTATCACTCTGACGTGATGCCGCCGAGCGCGGCCGGCGTGACGGCGATTCCATTGCCGGCCGACGCCGAGGCAGCGCGGGTACAGTTGGCGGCCGCCGATCTCACGCCCCGTGATGTGATTCTTCTGCCGGACACCATCGCGGCAGGGCTTGAAGACCAATGGCGCCCGACGGCCGGGACTCGCACCCCCATCCTCATCGTCCCGGTGGCTACGTTGCTGGCGGCCGACGACCTGAATCTCCTGGCCGCCATCGCCTTAGCGCTGGACGGCCGCCTCCTCCGCGTCCGCCCCGAGACGATCCTCCGCACCGGCCTCGAAGACCGCACCGTTTTCAGCACACAATACTAATCGTCTCTAGAAATTGATCATTAGCGATTGTTCGATGTAAACAAACTATTGCAATATAGTTTTATGTCAGGTATGATCTATAGTGGATATAATACGATGAGGACGAATGATGGATAGCGAGCGTCTCATACATACATCGGTTGGTGTTGAGCTGGTCAGGAAGCTGTGTGCAGAGGGGCTTCGCACGTTCACGGTGGAATCGGCTCGGAAGACAGCCCCCTCCGTTGGCCTGTCGTCCGGCTATGTTCGCCAGGCCCTGCATCATCTCGCCAGGTCCGGGTGGATCGTCCGGTTGAAGAAGGGGCTCTACGCCTGCTCCGGGGCGGCGCCGGGGACGACCCCGCTCCATGAGTTTGAGATTGCGATGGCGTTGGTCCAACCGGCCGCCATCAGTCATTGGTCGGCGATGAGCTACCACGGATTGACGGAGCAGGCGCCTCGACGTGTCTTCGTGCTGACCACGGCCCGGTCGGTGCCGCGTCGGCGGGGCCGGGCGGCGGAAGACGCAGACCCTGCGTATCCGGTGGGCGCCGTCCGGTATCAATTCGTGCAGGTGAAGCCCGAACGGTTCTTCGGCGCCCGCGAGGTATGGGTGCAGGAGTCCCGGATCATGATCACCGACCCCGAGCGTACCTTGCTGGATGGGCTGATGACCCCGCGGTACTGCGGCGACTTTGCCGAAGTGCTCCATGCCTTCGAGGCGCGGGCCCCCGTGCTGGATGTGGAACGGATGATCCGCTATGCCCTCCGCCTGGACGCCGCGACGGCCAAGCGACTCGGCTGGGTGTTGGCGCGGCAGGGGGTGGCCGAGGATCGCCTGGACCCACTGCGGATGGTCCCCCTCACGGGTTCTCGCGTCCTCGATCCAAACGGCCCTCGGCGCGGGCCGCATGACGCCCGCTGGAAAATCCAGGTGAACCTGCCGGGGACGGTGCGGCCATGAAACCGTTGCGTCTTCGACTCCAGGAGGCCCGCGCCCGGCTCGGCCTGCCCTGGGAGGCGCTCGAGCGCGATTATCTGCTGTCCTGGGTGTTGGCCGGCATCACGGAGGTGGAGGCCCTGCGCGACGCGCTCCTGTTCAAGGGTGGGACCGCCCTGAAGAAGTGCTACTTCGGTGACTATCGCTTCTCCGAAGACCTGGACTTCACCGCTGTCGGCACCGTGCCGACCGGCGCGGCGATGGACGCCGCCGTGCAGGCGGCGTGCGCTCGGGCGGTCGCACTGCTGGATCCCTACGCGCCCGTGGAGATCGTCTGCGAACGCCACGTGGAGCGGGCGCCGCATCCGGGCGGCCAGGAGGCGTTCGATCTCCGGGCGCGGTTCCCCTGGCACCGGGGGCCCCAGACGCATGTCATGGTCGAGATCACGACGGACGAGCGGCTGTTGAAGCCGCCGCTCCGGCGTCCCGTCCTGCACGACTATGGCGAACCCTTGGCTGCGCAAGTGCTCACCTACTCATTGGAAGAAATCATGGCGGAGAAACTGCGGACCATTTTGCAGCATCGGCGCGCCCTGGAACGCCGGGGATGGGTGCGCTCCCGTGCGCGGGACTACTACGATTTGTGGAGAATCCTCGGCGCGTATCGGGACCGCCTCGACCTGTCCGGATTTCCGGTCTTCCTGCGCGAGAAGTGCGCGGTGCGCGACGTGGCGTTCGCAGGTCCCGAAGATTTCTTTCCCAACGCTATTCTGACGGGCGTGGAGCAGACGTGGACGCAGTGGCTCGGCCCCTTGGCGCCGCAGCTCCCCGACTACCCCACGGTGATCGAGGCGCTCCGCCCCCAAGTCGCCGCCCTGCTCGCCTGACGCGGTTCCTGGAAGGTGTCGCCGACACCGCACCATCTTCAGTACCCAGTTGTCACTCCGACACTTGACATTCCTCCCACCGCGCGGTATCCTCATCGCCGTATCTTTGAACTACACCTAGTGTTACGTCAACGCGCGCGGAGTCCTCGATGACCAAGAAAGATATCGTCCTGCAAGTGGCTGCGGATGCGCACCTCAAGCAGGTGGATGTTAAGAAGGCGTTGCAGCGGGCGTTGGATGTGATTGTCGCCGCCCTCAGCCGCGGCGAGACCGTCGAGCTGCGCAACTTCGGCATTTTTAAAGTCAAGACCCGCAAGGGCCGGACCGGCCGGAATCCTCGCACGGGGGAAAAAGTGCCGGTGCCCCCGAAGCGGGTCGTGGTGTTCAAGCCCGGCTTGATCATGAAGCGCGACGTGCGCTGACGCGCGCCGCGCCGGTTGTCGTTCTCCAGCCTACAGGTCTAACCGACAAGACGCATGGCCACTCGACTTGAAGCCCTCGGCGGCGCCAGCGACGTGCTCCCGGCGGACACCGCTCGCTGGCAGGCGGTCGAGCAGACGGCCCGACAGGTGCTGGCCCGCTACGGTTTCCAGGAAGTCCGCACGCCGATCCTCGAGTACGCCGAGGTGTTTCTCCAATCGCTGGGGGAGACGACCGAGGTGGTCCAGAAGCAGATGTACCGGTTCCAGGACCGCGGCGGCCGCGAGATCGTGCTGCGGCCGGAAGGCACCGCCTCGGCGGTGCGGTGCTACCTTGAGCACGGGCTGGATAAAACCGGCGGGCTGGTGAAATGGTACTACCTCGGCCCGATGTTCCGGGCCGAGCGCCCGCAAGCGGGCCGCCGCCGGCAGTTCCACCAGCTCGGCGTCGAGGTGTTTGGCGCCGCCAGCCCGTACCAGGATGCCGAGGTGTTGGCGCTGCTGATGCATCTGCTCTCGGCGCTCGGATTGAAGCAGGCCGCGCTGAAGATCAACAACCTGGGGTGCCGGAACGACCGGCCGAGGCTGATCGAACAACTCCGGCGCTCTTTCACTGGCCGCGCCGCGGAGCTGTGCGAGGAGTGCCGGGCGCGGTTGACGACGAATCCCCTGCGGATCCTGGACTGCAAGCGCGAGCGGTGCCGGACGATCGCGCACGGCAGCGTCGGATCGTCCGACTGGCTCTGCGAGGACTGCCGGCGCCATGTCGAGGCGGCGACGGCTGCGCTCACGACGTTGAAGGTCTCGTACGAGCCGGATCCCCTCCTCGTGCGCGGCCTCGATTATTATTCGCGCACGGCGTTCGAAGTGGCGCACCCCGGCCTCGGCGCGCAAGATGCCCTCGGCGGCGGCGGTCGGTACGACGATCTGGTGCAGCAGATGGGCGGCTCCTCGCCGGTGCCGGCGGTCGGGTTCGCGCTGGGGTTGGAGCGGGTGTTGATGGCGCTCGACGCGGAGCAGGTGGCGCCCGCCCCGGTGCCCGCGCCGTCGGTGTTCGTCGCGGCGCTCGGCGACGCCGCGCAACGCAAAGGCATGGAATTGCTGCAGCGGCTCCGCGAGGCCGGCCTGACCGCCGCCGGCGAGTATGAAGGGCGATCGTTCAAGCGGCAAATGGAACAGGCGAGCAAACTGGGGTGCCCGTACGTGGCGTTGCTGGGCGACGATGAAGTGGCCAATCAGACGGTGACGATCCGCGACATGCGGCAGCGCGCGCAGGCCCCGGTGGCGTGGGCGCAGTGCGTCGAGGAATTGCGGCGCCTCACGGCCGGTACCGGAAAGGACGCATGACGCGCCGCCAGCCGTGCGCCAGTATCGGCCCCGCCGAGATCGGCCGGACCGTGACCGTCTGCGGCTGGGTGCACCGCCGCCGCGACCACGGCGGGCTCACGTTCATTGACGTGCGGGACCGCTCCGGCCTCCTGCAGACGGTGTTCAACCCGACAGAGCATGCCGACGTTCACGCCACGGCCCGCGACCTCCGGTCGGAGTACGTCGTCCGGATGACCGGCACGGTGCGGGCGCGGCCCGCCGGCACTGAGAATCCCAAACTCAAGACCGGCGCCGTCGAGCTGGAGGTGACCGAGCTGGTCGTGCTCAATCCGGCCGCGACCCCGCCGTTTGAGATCGCCGACGAGACGGCCGAGATCTCCGAGGAGCTCCGCGCCCAATACCGCTACCTCGACCTGAGGCGCCCGTCGGTGCAGGAGCGCTTTCTCATCCGCCACCAGGTGCTGCGCGTCATCCGGGAATTCCTCGACCGGGAAGGGTTCACGGAAGTCGAGACGCCGATCCTGACCAAATCCACCCCGGAGGGGGCGCGCGACTACCTCGTCCCCAGCCGGCTCAACCCGGGCCAATTCTTCGCCCTGCCGCAGTCGCCGCAGCTCTTCAAGCAGCTCTTGATGGTGGCCGGCTTCGAGCGGTACTACCAGATCGCGCGGTGTTTCCGCGATGAGGATTTGCGGGCCGACCGCCAGCCGGAGTTCACTCAGCTCGACCTCGAGCTGTCGTTCACCGACGAGGAGCAGATCTTCCGGTTGATGGAGCGGTTG
>JACQRF010000007.1 GCA_016206635.1 Candidatus Omnitrophota bacterium | reverse complement strand
GAACACGCTCTCGGTCTTGGCCGGCGATTATCTCTACTCGCAGGCGTTCTGCCTGCTGAGCGCCGTCGGCTCGCCGGAGGTTTTACGGTTGATGTCGCGGACCAGCCAGCGGGTCTGCGTCGGCGAGGTCACGCAGGTGCGCCACCAAGGCGATCTCGAGCTTGGCGAGGCGACCTACCTCGCCATCATCCAGGAGAAGACCGCCTCGCTGATGGCGGCCGCGTGTCAGGGTGGGGCGCAGTTGGCGGGCGCGGACCCGGCGGCCGCGCAGGCGCTGGCCGACTTCGGCCAGGCGTTCGGCACGGCGTTCCAGATCGTGGATGATACCCAGGATGTGTTGGGCGAAGAGGCCCGCCTCGGCAAATCGCTCGGCACCGACCTCGAGCACGGCCAAATGACGCTGCCGCTCATCACGCTGCGCGAGCGCGCGGATGCCGCCACGCGCCGCCAGGTCCTCGACCTGCTGCGGCGCCACGGCAACGGCTCGACACAGCAGCTCCGGGAGCTGGCGCTCGCGCACGATGTGGCCTCGCCCTGCTTCGACAAGGCGCGGCGCTTGGCCGACGACGCCAAGGCCGCGCTACGGCCGCTGCCGGCCTCGGCAGCCCGGCAAGGGCTGTTGGAATTGACCGACTACATCCTCTCGGCGTAAAATTCGGCTCTATGATATAAATCATAGAGCGATGGCCGTCTCCGCCGTACCGTAGACGCCATCCGGGAAGGAGGTGTGTATGCCTGTCATCATCAAGAAGGTGGCTCGAGCGCCCGCCCGCCCACTCCAGGGCTGCCCGGCCGGCGATGAGCGGTTGCATCCGACGCAGGAAGCGATTGCCAAGCGCGCGTACGAGCTGTATCTCCAGCGCGGCGGCGCGCACGGGCGCGACTGGGACGATTGGTTTCAAGCCGAAGTCCAACTGAAGCAGACCCGCTGAACCGGATGCGACTCTCCGTCGTCGGGGTCAGCCATCGGACGGCGCCCGTCGCCGTGCGTGAGCGGCTGGCCGTGGCGTCCCGCGATCTCGCGACGGTGGTGGCCGAGGTGCAGGCCTGCGGCCGGTTCGGCGCCGCCGTCATCCTATCCACCTGCAACCGCGTCGAATATTACGTCACCACGGCCCCCGCCCCCTCGTGCCCGTCCCCCGCGGCGCGGCTCATCGAGTGGTTGGCCGTCCGCAGCGGCATGCCGGTCGAGGCGCTGCGCCCCCATCTCTATGCGTTGGCGGACGATGCCGTGGTCCGCCATCTCTTCCGCGTCACGGCCGGTCTCGACTCGATGGTGCTGGGGGAGAGCGAGATCGCGGCCCAGGTCAAGCAGGCGTACCTGATGGCGCAGGCCGCCGGCGCCACCGATCCCTCCCTCAACCGCGCGTTCCAGTCGGCGCTCCATGCCGCCAAAGTGGACCGCGCCCGCACCGCGATCGGCGCCGGGTCGGCCTCGGTGGGCTCGGTCGTCGTCGAGCTGGCCCGCGCGCGCTTCGGCGGACGGCTGGACGCCCGCGACGCGCTGTTGTGGGGCGCCGGAAAAGCCGCCGAGACCACCGCCCGGCACCTCCTCAAGCAGGGCGTCGGCCAGCTCTGGGTGGTCAACCGGACGGCCGACCGGGCCCAGGCGCTGGCCACCCTCTGCCGCGGGATGTGGCTGTCGTGGGAGGAAGCCCTGCGGCACCTGGATCACGTGGACATCGCGATCGTCTGCACCCAGGCCCCGCACTATGTGATTGATGCGGCCGATGTCGAGGCGGCGTGGCCGCGCCGAGGCGGGAAGCCGCTGTTCCTCGCCGATCTCTCCGTCCCGCGCAATATTGATCCCGCCCTCAAGCGGCGGCCCGGGGTGTCCGTGTATGACATGGACGATGTGCAGTCGTTGGCTCGGCAAGGGGTGGCTCGGCGCCGTCTCGCCGTGGCGCAGGGCGAAGCGTTGCTCCATCACGAAGTGGAGAAGTTCGAGCGTTGGCGTCACCCGTTCATCCACCAGGGGGGTGTATGCGCACTCTCATCATCGCGTTCGGGATGATGGCCGTGCTCGGGCGTGCCGTCCCGGCGTCGGCCACGTTGGACAATACCAAGAGTTTCAAGCAGGCGTACCCGGGCGCGAAGACCACCGGGTGCAAGACCTGTCACCAGGGCGCCATTGGCAAGAAGGGCGACCTCAACGCCTACGGCCTGGCCCTGCAGCAGGCCAAGGCCAAGACCCCGGCCGACGCGAAGAAGCTGACCCCCGCGGAGATCAAGGCCGTCGAGGCGCAGGATGCCGATGGCGACGGCATCTCGAATGCCGCTGAGGTTGCGGCCGGCACCAACCCCGGCGACCCGGCGTCGAAGTAACGAGGAGACAACTCATGCCCACGCGCCGCCATCTGATCGGGTGCGAATGGGGTCAGATCCCAAGGGGTCTGACCCCTTGGGTGTTGGCCGTGGCGCTGTGCGCTGCGCCGGCGTGGGCGGAGGAGCCCAAGACGACGAGTGCGGCGCCCGCCGAGTACGTGGGTTCTGAGCAGTGCGCGGCATGCCACGGCGATATCGCGGCCCGCCATCAGCATTCCCCCCACGCGAAGGTCGGCGCCGGCCAAGGCCCGGAGGGCCTGGAGATCAGTTGCGAGTCGTGCCATGGGCCGGGCAGCCGCCATGTAGAAGCCGGCGGCGGCCGTGGCGTGGGCGGGATCATCAACCCCTCGAAGAATCCCAGCACCTGCTACGCCTGCCACGTGGACAAAAAGATCGAGTTCGCCTTGCAGTACCACCACCCGGTGCCGGAAGGCCGGATGTCCTGCGCCGCCTGCCACGCCCCGCATGGGGAAACCCCCACCCCGCGGGCGGCCCGGGCGCAGAACGAGATGTGCTTGAGCTGCCATCAACAGCTCAAAGGCCCATGGGTGTTCGAGCACCTGGCGATGCGCGACGGGTGCACCACCTGCCACGCGCCGCACGGCTCGATCACGACGCGGCTCTTGACGGAGCGGGACTTCAACCTCTGTCTCAAATGCCACTTCAGCGCCACCCAGTTCCAGCAGATCGGCCACTACGCGCACCGCCGCGCCACCAACCCCAGCACGCGGGAAGGGGCCAACTGCACCGGCTGTCACCGGGCCGTCCACGGCTCCAACTTCCATAAGGAGCTGCGCACCCAATGAGACCACCCTCTTGCCGGCCATTCTTCGCGATCGCGATCGTCAGCGTGCTGTGCGGGAGCGGCCTTCTGCCTGCGGCGTGGGCGGCCGAAGATCGCGGCGGGACTCACGTGACGATGCAGGGGCAGATGAGCTCGCTGTATCTCACCGAGGCGGCCGGCGGGGACCGCCACCGCTATCAGGAGGATCTCCAGGTCCGCGACGGGTGGACCGGCGGGCTGGATTGGTTGACGACGAACATCCTCGGGCAAGGGTGGCAGCTGACCTCGAACGTCCGGGCCCGCCACGAGGCGGATTTCCAGCTCAACACCCGGTGGGAGCGCGACGGCGGCCTCTACGTGACCCAGGAAGGGAGTTTGTACCCCAAGTACTACGACTCCTCCAACCGGTTCTACAACGAGCCGCCGCACCTCTACGAGTTGGACACGACGCTGCGGACGCTGCGGGGCGATTTCCTGGTAGAGGGGGGCGTCAAGGCGTCGGGAAAGCCCCACCTGTTTGCCGGCTATCGCCACCGATCCCGCGACGGCGAGACCAACTCCTTTTGGGGCGGGTGGCTGCGGAACGCCGACCCGGACGATTTCATCATGTTCACGATCCCGCTCCAGCGAGAGCGGGATGAGAAGACCGATACGGTCTACCTCGGCGGCTCACATCAGGTGGGGGCGTGGACGTGGGGCGCGCGCCAGGAGTTCGAGCGGTTCCGCGGCGTGGATACCTATGAGGAACCCGGCTACTACAACGACGGCCAGCGGATCTTTACGCGGTCCTACCGCAACCAGCCGCGGCATGACACCTGGACCACCACGCTGACCGGCGCGCGGGACGCCCTGCAGGGCCGCCTCCGGCTCGACGTGGATTATCACTACACGGCGGTCCAAACGAGCAGCAATACCGATGTGGATTCGATGACGCCGGCCGGGGCGCGCCATTACGGCGAGCATTCCTTGAACTATCTGGTGGCCGAGCACGGTGGCCGCAGTCACTCCCAAGGGTTCGGGGGACACGCCGACTACACCCCGGTGGACTGGGCGCGTGTGTGGGCCGGGGTGCGGTTCCTGGCGGGCCGGACGGTTGGCGTCTCCACCCGCGGCGAGGAGGGGGCGGAGGCCAACGCGGTGGACAGCGACGTCACCACCGTGGATGAGTACGGCGTGAACAAATCCATCAACCGAGAAGTCTCGGCGACGGAAGATCTCGGCCTCGAGATCACCGCGCTGCCGAACACCCGCATCGCGCTGGATGCCTCGCTGGATCAGAGCCGGGTGAAATATGATTGGAGCGCCGACATCATCGGCAGCCGCAATAGCGGCAACGAGGGGGACTGGCAGTGGGTGAGCCGCTATCTGGAGCAGCGCAACCGGTACACCGTCAGCGTCCGCAACTGGGCCATCCCATGGCTCTCGTGGTGGGGGCGGTACCGCTACCGGGTGGATGACGCCGATGTGGACGAAAAGGTGGACGTGGCGAACACCAAGCCGGGCGATCCGGACTTCACCCACACGACGACGGCGTACTACTACCCGGGCCGCATCGAGGATACCCGGCGTTCAACCCACGAGACCCTCGTCGCCACGCAGGTGCGGCTGACGCCGCGGTGGTCGCTCCGCCCGCAGTTCGAGCATCGGAACTCCCGCTATCGCGTCTCGGGCGATGCCGAGCCGGAGATCTCCTCGTACCGGTCCAATACGGTGACGGTCGGTCTGCTCGGCCAGCCGGTGGATGCCCTGACCTGCAGCGTGAACGTCGCCCGCCAGTTCGCCCTCACCTCGACCCGCGCCAATTCGTTCACGACCACGCTCAACAGCCCGAACACCACCTGGTTCGGCGGCCTCACCCCCGATTTCGACGCCTCGAACACCTCCTATCATGGCCAAGTG
>JACQRF010000106.1 GCA_016206635.1 Candidatus Omnitrophota bacterium | reverse complement strand
TTGGAGGTGCGGCGCTTGCTGAGCGGGGAAGAATCCCGGAACGACAGCGGCTGGGTTGACGCGGAGGGGAGGCTGCACCTGACATTGAGCGCCACGCGGGCCACCGTGGAATCCCCCGGCCAGTTCAAAACCCTGACGACTGCCATTGATCGCGTGGTTGATGAGGCGATTCAGGCAGCTCCTCGCAGCTTGACCGAGCTGTCGGCCTTGGTGGATGCCGGGCGATTAGTGAAGCATGCGCAGGACGCCGAGGCCGCCATCCACCAGACGGCCGCGTTGGCGCAGCAGTTCAAACAGTCGCCGGACCTGCTCCAGGCGGCGCGAACCTGGCTCTTAGAGTTAGCCCCGAAACCGGCGACTTCGTCGGACGGTCCGGTGGCGCCGGAGCTGTTCCGCGACACCCCCGGGGCGACGCCGGACCTCGTGGCCCGCGCCGTCGGTGAAGCCCGGCGGTCGGGCTGGAGTCGGTTCATCCATGGCGAGCAGTGGGCCGGACCGACGTTCCAGCTCCGGCTGGTGGATGCCATGGCATTTCTTGACTTGCAGGCGCCCATTGGCCGCTATACCCCGCTGCCCAACGGTGCGATCGTGCCCACGGCGCAGGCCCGTTCGATGGTTCGGCGCGTTCTCGGGGAGTACCTGGCCGACGCGTTGCAATCCGAGGTGAGCCCCGTCACGCTCGCTCAGGCAAAAACCCTGATTTCTCGCATGGAGCGGTTCCTGGGCCAGCCGGCGGTCCGGCAACTCCACGACAGCATCGAGGCGCACGCCTCGGCCATCATCATGAGGCAGGTGGTACAGGCCGATCCGCTCACGGCGGAGACGGCATTAGGCCGGGCCATTGATGCGGCCGGCGGCCGGCAGCCAGTTATCACCGTCGAGTTGGGTGGGCGGACCTGGGAGTTGCGCATCGAACAGGCCCAGCAGCTGCGAGAAGGCGCTCGCCAGCACTCGTTTGAGCAGGCGGTCTTGGGGGATTCGACCGGACGCGCGGCCCTCGATCTGGAGCGCGCGGTGGTGATAGCCCAGGCAAGCCAAAGTACCGCCGACGTGAGCGTGAAGATTGGCGGGCGGGAATACACCACCTCTGTTAAACATGCGGAACAGCTTGTGGAGCGGCTCCACGACACGCAGACCCGCGTGACCGGCCGGCAGGCCGAAGCGGTGGTCAATCGCGCGACGCAGGCGCATCGGGAGTCAGCGGACGCGGCGGACATCAGGATTCAGCGCAATGTGCAGGCGCTGGCCGATGCCAAGGTCGAGGTCACTGGTGCCGCGACGATCGAACTAACGATGCCGGATGGCACGCGGCAGCAAATCACAGTGGATGCGGCTGAGATGCCGCGCCTCCAAACGCTGGCCAGCCAAAACTATGCCCGGCAGCCCCATTTCCAGGAAGCCCTCGAAGTGTTGCGTACCGCTGTCAAAGAGACCGAAGTGCGCGGCGGATCATGGGTCGAGGGGATCCGCCGGGGCTTACACCGGTTGGGTACCGACTCGAAATATGCTCTGGAGCTGATGCTCCGGGCGAGTCCGAATGTCTGGAGTCCCGAGCTGGGCGAGGCGATCCGTAAGCCATCCCGTCTGACCTTTGACGAGGCGCACGCGGCGTTCTCCCCGGTGTTGGATGCTGCCCCCACCGGCCGCACGGGCTGGCGGATCGGCGAGCGGTGGGCGGCATTCCGTGAAGGGTGGTCTCTGTTCTGGGCGGCGTTCAACGCAGCGGAAAAAATCCAAGCGTCGCAGCGGCTCGCTTCGAGGGAAGTGCGTCACGACGCCGGCGGTGCCGTGACAAGTGTGGGCGAAGGGATCGCACGGTCCATCGGGATCGGGATCCTGGCTGCGCAAGGCCGGTTATCAATGGCCGATCCGGTGGAGCGGCAGGTGGCCCAACAGATTGCCGTGCAGACCGGCCGGCAGCAGGCTCGACAGCTCGCGCAGCAGCAGCGCGGGGCCGCGTCCGAAGAGCTCCGTGATGCGGCGGCCATGGTGCGCGGATCAGCGCCCGCCGCGCGCGGGCTGCTGCAGACGGCCCGAGCTCTCGCTGAGGCGTCGCGAGAGATGCAGGCCCGCCTCGCACCGGCGATCAAGCAAGTGGACAACTTGGTTACGCAAGCGGAACAGGCGGAGCGTCAAGCGGACAATGCATCTGTCCGGTCCGCCGTCCGGGATGAAGCGCGTGCTCGTTCGACCCGGCTCCTCGAGCAGGCCGACCGCGAAGTGGCGAATCTCGTCTTTGCGGAACTGGCCCGGGACGGGCACGTCCGGTTGCATGCCGACCAGACCCAAACCCAAATGACGATGGCCCTGCAGCTTCTGCGGGCGATCCATCAGGGCACGAACCTCACGGCGCTTCTGCAGACCGGCGCCGGCAAAACACTGGTGTTCCTGGTGTTGGCGGTGGTGCGGGCGACGCCGATGGTCAGCGGCCGCGCCCATGTGCGTCCGGTGCTGCTGGTGGAGAGCCTGGATGCGGTGCTCAAAGTCCTGAAGGAAAACGCCCAGATGGGCGGTTTGCTGGAGCGCTGGGGGTTGACGATCGTCAATGGCGACGCGGCGTTGGAGGCGGGCCGCGAGCGAGAAACCCGCATGCTGGGTGAAAAGGCCTACCGGACCTTCCGGGGACCGGACGGGCGCCCGCAGATCGGACTCGTGGAGGCGCTGTCGGAGGCCGGACATCTGGTGGTGTTCAGTTATGGCGCCCGGAATTTCGCCACGATCCATGGCCGGAACAACGCGCCGTTGCGGGAGGCGCTGCGCCGGACCAACCTCATCCAGTTGGATGAGGCGGATAAGTTCCTCCTGGATCCGACCAGCTACATCCTGGGTGGTAACGCCAACGGCCAATATGCCGATGCCGCCTACGTGCGGAATGTGCTGGCCCCGCTGTATCGTGAGCTGCGCGCGCTGACCGAGGCGCCGAATACCGGTACCCGCCCGCAATTGGAGATTTGGGAGGACGCGCGGCGAGGGGAATGGGACGCAGCCGAGGCCGCCGGCGCGGCGGAGACGCGAGCCATCGGGTTCTACGCGCGGCATGCCGGGACCATCGAGCGGGGCGAGGTCTTCCTGAATGACGCGGCGATCCGGCTGATTCAGCTCCGGCTGGGCACGCACGGGCTGGTCCTGCGCCGCCCCGGAGAAGCGCCGGTGACGCGCGATCGCGGCGTGGAGGTATCGCTCTACGAAATCCGCGGCGTGTTGAAAGCGCTCCGGGCCCAGAGCGGGACCGACTTCTCGGCGGATGCCGAGCATGGCGTGCATCCGGTCGATGGGGCCCCCACCCCGGATCGCGTGTTCGAGGATCTGCCGTTTGCGACGGCGCTCACCCTGCGGGTCATGGAAGAGATGCGGACGGGCCTGGATCTGCTCACCGGGAAGGCGGTGCGATGGGAGCTGCACGAAGGGGACCTGTCGCTCGATCGCATCCGGGTGAACCAGACCATTCAACGGACCATTCTGCGCGAAATCTTCACCGCCAATCCGGAGATGCGTCTCATCGCCGCGTCGGCCACGTACCAGACCGCGTCCCGCTTAATGGCCGCGTACCTGGGGTTGCGGCTTGGCGATCTGACGCATGCATCAACGTTCGATCCCTCGCACTTCGTGGTGCGCGAGGGCCGGCTTTCCGACGTTCCCGGGCTGGTGGATGATGTCGCGGCCGGCCGCACGGGGAATCGGAACGGCGTGTTATTGGTGTTCGACCCGGCGGATTGGACCATGGAGGCGTTCGTGGCCAACGTGCTGGCATCGTACGTCGCGGCTCGCCGGGCTTCGCCCACGCAGCGCGGCGGCGGGGTGCTGGTCCATCTGCCGGACACCATGCGGGATGAGTTCCGCGAGGTGCTCGCCCGACAATTGACCGGCCGTGGCGAGTCCCTCAGCCAATCCGAAGCTGCGGAGCTGCGGAAGTTGGAGGGGCCGGCGTTGGTGCGCTACCTGCGGTCGCATAACTATCTGGAGCTGGACGCCGGCCTCGGTCCGCAGGGTGAGGCCGATATCACGACGATCGCTAAGGCGTTGGGCGAAGGCAAGATCGTCTTCACGAATGCACGCGGGATCGTCGGGGTCAGCTATCGCGCCGCCACCACGCCGGACGGCACCCCGAACCTGCGCGCGGACATCCACGCGCGCGTGGACGAGCTGCACGGGGAGTTGATGGCGCAGCTGCGCGGGCGCACGCAACAAGGAAGCCGTACCGGCCTCTCCGTGCCGGTCTTCTATCTCGATCGGCACGTGCTGCAGCACGATTTGAGCCGGCTGCGGGAAAAATCCTCGGCCACGTACGAAGCATTTCTGGCCAACCTCGAGCCTGTGAGGAGTGATCAATCACAGCGGCCGGGGGATGAAACGGTCGCGGCGCTGGCCCACGAGTACCGGGGGCGTCCGGAGTTGTTCGATGCGTCCGAACGATTGCCCGATTTGGTGAAGCTCTGGGCGCGATATATGGCGGCGGCCCAGGAAACCCACAGCATCCGGCATACGATTACGGAGGTTTTGTTCGGCGACCTGAAGGGGATCATCCAGGAAGCGTGGGCCGATGCCCCCGACGGCGCGGTAGGGGTGGTCTTGCACCGGGTCAATCTGAAGCTGCAGCGCGGGTTTGATCGCGTGGCGTCACTGACTTGGAGCCGGCAGGACGTCAGTGGGCCGGAATGGCTGCGCGGCGTCGTGTCGTCCGCCCGCGCGGAGCGGGAACGGGTGTTGACCGATGCAATCCGAGAGCTTCGAGGATTGCCCGGCGCCGAGCGTCTCGTGCAGGAGTTCACGGTACTCCGCGACGAAGCGGCCGGATTCCATTATGACGTGGTGGCCCGCCAGGCCGAATCGTTCGAGCCAGGGACGACGATGACGGCGGATGGACGCCTCCCGCTGTCGTTTGCCACGGCCAGGACCTTCGGCGAGCTCGTGCAGGTCAGCCATTGGCTGGCGCGGTTTATGCTGCCGGGCCGGATGGATGCGGGTGCTGCGCAGACCGGCCGCCAGGCCGCGGCGACCTATGCGCGCACGCTGGGGGCCAGCGGCGCGCCGGCGACAGCCGGCGCGGCCCGGGCCGCGGCGCGGTCGCTGCTGGGACAGCAACCGGCCACCGTGGTGGCCGCCGTCATCACCCAATTGAACCAGGTGCTGGGCGTGCCGCCCGGGGTGTTGGATCATCAGGAACTGTCGGCTGAACAGCAGATGGCGGCCTCGACATTCCTCATGCTGCTCGACGATGATGAGCGGTTGGCCACGTGGACCGCGTTCTTGACGACCGGCGTGGACTGGTCGGACGGCCGTGGACCTGCGGGTCTTGCGGCGTCGCCTGATGTAGCGACCCGCGCGGTGACCGCTTCAGCCATCGTGCGCTGGGCGCAGGAGCACGGCTTGATTGAAGTTGACTCGCACCGGCCGGGATTGACGCGATTGGATCGGATGGCGAGGGCCCATGCCGTCATGGTGCGGCGGACCAGTCCTCTGGTGTTGGCTCAGGCCGCGTTTGACCGCGCGCTGCAGACCGCGCAGCCCGGCATCGCCATCATCGCCAAGGCGGCCGCCCAGCATCCGGATGATGCCGCGCTGCAGGGGTTTGTCGAGGCGGCGTCGTGGAGCGCGATCTTGATTGAAGCGCAGACGGAGGTGGCCGCGCATACGCAGTGGATTGCCGAAGCGACCCAGGAAGGCGAGATCGAGCGGTTGGAACGAGAACAGGAATATTGGACACGTCGCGTCCAAGATGCCCAAGGGGCGCTGACCGCGAATCCGGCTTTGGCCCAGGCGCTGGATGTGCGGCAGGTGTTGGCGATGGCCGGCGGGGATGTTGACGCGGCGGTGCAGCTCTTGCAGGTCACGGCGCCGACCGCCTCGGCGGTCGAATTGCGCCGGGCGTTAGCAGCCCCTGCCATCTTGCAGCAGGCGTTTGGATTCTCGGCGGCCGAGCAGGACGTGGTGCTCGGGGCGCCGCTGACGTTGCTGGCGCTCCGAGAGTGGGCGCGCGACCCCATGCCGATGCTGGC
Source organism: Candidatus Omnitrophota bacterium (assembly GCA_016206635.1). GTDB lineage: Bacteria > Omnitrophota > Gorgyraeia > 1-14-0-20-64-10 > JACQQZ01 > JACQRF01. Next base: position 5,041 of record JACQRF010000106.1, on the reverse strand, counting down.
GCGCCTCCAGGATCATGCCGTGGTTCCGGCGCTGCGCGCGGCGGCCGGCGAAGTCCATCGTCGGTTGGCCGAGGGGCAATCCATCACGTGGGATGATCTCTGGCGAATCGGCATTGCCACGGGATTGGCCGACCTGCCATTGGCCGATGGGACGGAGGTGTACGCGCCAGAACGCGGGGCGAGAATCATCGCGACCCTCCTGCAGCCGGCATTGGACGATGCGCTCTGGGACACCATGGCGCGCGTGCAGCAGCACGACACGCTGGCCCCGGCCTTCCGCAGCGGATTGCGGCCGGTGAACGATGTCGCCGAATTGGCGGCGGTGGCGACGATCTTGCTGGCCGTCGAGGCGCGGGCGCCCCAGGGCAGCGCGCAACAGATCGAGCATCTGCTGGAAGAGGCGACGAAGATCCCCGGTTTCCATCTGTTGGATCCGGTCGATCGGACGCTCACGAATGCCGGCGCCGTGCTGCTGGTGCGTTTGGCGCCTGGTTTGGTCGCGGTGACGCACGGGATTCAGGGGAAGGGGGCCGTTGGCTGGTTGACCACGTTGTTCTGGAAGGTGTTGGCCGGCGTTCGGGCGGCGGCGCATATCGATCCGCGGCTGGCACGGACCATCTCCATCGTCGAGCTCTGCGAGCAGGTGTCGCCGATGGATGGCCACAGCCCGTTAGGTTTCCTGCGGGTGGTGGCGTTGCATGCGCCGGCCGACACGGCCATCGGCGGTCTGGCCCATCACCTGCATAATGAGTTTGCGTTCGCCATGGCGTGGGACGACGCGCAGGCGCGCGCGCTCTTAAAGGTGATCCGCGACGGCCATCCCGATCAACGGAAAGAGTTAGGTGAGGCGTTGGCCAAGGCGTTGCTGGGCTTCTTCCTGTATGTTGCCGGCGACCCGGCGGAGCTCAATCTCAACGCGTTGGAACAAGAAGCCATCGCATTGGCCAATACCATGATGGGCCGACTGGCGGATCGGGATAGCCGACAGGCCCCTGCCGAGATCTTGACGGCATTGCTGGATGAGTATCTCGCTCAGCGCGCGTTCGAGCCTTCTGAGATGTCGGCGGTGTGGCGGGCCGGATTGGCGGGGCAGCCTCGGGCGGAACTCGCGCGCGAGGGTGGGCGATTATTGGCGGCGCGGTTGAGCGAATTGCCCGTTGTGCAACGGCAGGCGTTCCAGCTGTTGCCGGGCTCGTCGCTGCTGCGAACATTCGTCGGGCCGGACGGGCAGGTGGATCTGGAGCGATTCCGACAGGCGTTAGCGCACCCGGTCCGCTTCCTGCGGAGTCTTGAATGGATCGATGCGGACCAGACAGCCATGGCCGCGCTGCTGCTGGATCCGAATATGGTCTGGCAGGAGCAGTTCCGGCATGCCGGCTCGGCGATCATGGCTGAACAGGCCGGGGTGGCAGCCGCGGATCCGATCACCGCACTCCCGTTGCTGGCTGAGGCGGCGATGCGCGATTTGGAAGGATTTGATGCCTGGGAGGCGCTGGCATCGTCGGTGCATGACGTGCGGACCCATCATTTGGCGGCCGTGGTCAGCCGCCCTGAACTGTCTCAAGCCGTCCGCCTGGCCCAGCAGGCGTGGACACGCCGCCGGCAGTCGGCGGAGCAGCGGCCGATGGTCGTGACCGCCGAAAGCTGGCAGGCGATGCGCGATCTGGAATTCCTGACCCATTTGGCGGATTTGGCGGACGCCCAGCACCCCGTGGCCCGGCAGCCGGCGGCGCTGGACGCGGCCTGGCGGTTGGTGGATCACCTGCAGCCGGATCTGCCGTCGCTGCGCCTCGCGCGGGAGTCGTATGCGGCCGCGACCCGTTCGAACGGGCACCACGCGTTGCGGGAGATGGACGCGGCGTTGACCCGGGACCGCGCCGTGGTGGCGGCCTTGGCCGACGTCATTGCCGCGGCGGAGGTGCAACTCGATGGCGGATCAACGACGGATGTCACGGCGGCGATCCAGACGGCGTTGGCCACTCGTCTGACCGGCGAAACACCGGAAACCGCGCACTTTGTGGAAGCCGTCGCCGGTCGGTACGCCGAGTATCGCGCGGCGCTGCAGACCGGCGTGTTGCCCGCCGCGGTCGTGGCCTCGGATCCGGCGCAGCGGCAAGCCTTCACCGCGCGCCGGGTGTTGCCGGAACTGGCCGCGACCCTGCGTCAATCCCTGGAGCCATTGCATGGCCAGGTCGCGCGCGCGCAGGCACAGACCATGGCGGCCGCGCGGCGGTTGGGTTTGGACGGCGGCGCCTTGGAACGATTTGTGCAGGTCATGATGCGCACGGCCGGCCAGCAGGCGCTGGACCATGCGGTGGCGCCTTCAGAACGAACCGCTTTAGCCAACCTCATCACAGTAGTTCAGCAGGCAGCGGCCCCGGAACATCAAGCGGCCTTAGCGGCGTGGCATGCGCAATTGACCGATGCGAACCAACCGCTGGCGTACTCGGCGTTGATCCAAGAACGGCACGGATCCTCGTCATTGAACGATGTTCTCCAGGATGCGTTGAAGCCGCTGGGGGTCTTGGTCCAGATCCAGGAGGACGGGGAATTCGTCGCGGCGCCGGTCGCCGTGTGGATCACCGATCGAACCGTGGATGGCCAATCGCTGCAAACCGCCGTGTTGATGGACGATTTCGGCACCTATCGCCGTTCGACCTCGATGGCCGGCCGCCGCGTGGCGTGGGTTTATCTGCCAGGCAGCGAATCGCTGGTGCTGAACACCCGCCGGATGATCCAAGACCGGGCTTGGCTGTCCCGGCAGCGCGAGCAGTTCCGGCACGCGCTGCTTGGCCTCTTTGCGCGCCAGGACATGCGCGCGCCGGATAGCATTGAGGCGCTGGTCGATCGCATGGTCGGCGCCGTGGCCGAGATGAGCGAGGCCGGCGAGCAGGGGATGCAGGACGGGTTGCTGGATCATCGGGCCGGCGTGCTGAAAGAAGAGCGAACGCACTTCTTGCAGGAAGTCAATGAGCAGATCATGCGAGGGCGCGGCCAGCGCGGGGCGTTCCTGCGAATCCGTCGAGACGGCGCCGCCCCCTTGGCGCACCTCCTGGCGCAGTTGATGCTGACGGATGAAGAGCGGCAGTCGATGTCGGAAGGCCCGGCGATGGAGGAAGCGCTGCAGCGCGCGCACGACCGCCACGGCAACTTAATTCCTGAGCTCGAGGCCATCCTGGCCCGTTGGGCCGAAGTCGATGCGACCCACCTGGCCTCGCGTGATTTGCTGGCCCACCTGCGCGTGATCGCAGAGACGGTTGCGGCCGAGCCGCACCTGTACGGCCCGGCGTTCGCGCTGGCCCTGTGGCTGGTGGCGGCGCAGCTCGGCAACGGCGATCCGGCGCAAGGTCTCGCGCGGTTCAATGAACTGATGGCCGGGCCGAACGCCGAGCAGCAATTGACGCAGGTGGCGCAACGAGCGTTCGCCGCCAACTTCCGCACGCCGGAGGCGTGGGAGCAGCTCGCGAGCGAGTGGGTTTCGGAAGGCCGCGCCGAAGCTAGGTCACCGCTGGCGATGGATCCTCATTGGAACTCCGACGGATTGCACGGGTTGCCTGAAGCTGTCCGGATGACCATTGAGCAGATCGCCCGCGATGTGCCAACGGCCGTTCGGCAAGGGCTGGTCACACGGTCGGGCGGCCGCGGCTTCGTTTACAAGTTGCCGGTGCCGATCACCGTGGACGGCATCACCATCAAAGCGATCAAACTCGTCGGGGCGGGGTATTGGGATCAGGATGATCAGGCGCATCGCCCCAGCGCCGAGGCGTACGTGAGCGGCGGCACGCCGTTTGAGCCGGAGGTGACCGATGACGGGTTGGTGACGACCAAACCGTTGGCCATGCATTTGGGCGCCGTTCCCGCATACGAAGCGCGAGCGGAGGACGAGAAGACCACGTTGTTCCGCCAGCACGGCTTGGGGCTGGTCTCGTTCGGCTACTTCCAGTATGCCGACCCGGCGCTCACGTTTGCCGGCGAGCCATCGGCCGTCACGATCTTGGGGTTGCCGGAGGTTGGCGATCAGCGCGTAGACGACTATCTTGCGAAAAAGTGGGCGGCTGTGGCGCCGAAGGACCGCGCCGCCGTGATCACCCACGATCTCCGCCGCTACGGCGCGATGGTCGGGGCGGTGCATCGCCGCGACATGATTCATGGTTCTGCGCATGGCGGGAACTTGGCGGTGGTTGGCCAGGAGTGGTTCTGGGTCGACACGGGCACGGCGAAGACCGAAGCCGAGATGAAAAATCCGCACGAGCTGTGGTTCCGCCAAGCGACCGATCTGCATATTGCCTTCCGGCGAGCGGTGGATCTCGCCGGGAAATATCTTCAGGGTCCGGCGACGATTGCGGCTGTGTGGGATGGCTATCTGGCCGACCGGAATCAGGGCCGGCCGGCCGGTGCGCAGGTGTGGATGACGCCGGACAAGCTGGATATGGGATTGGTGCGATGGGTCGCGGCGGCCAATACCTCAAACACGGCGGAGACGGGGCAAATCTTCGGCGAAGCAACCCGCATACCGTTCGGGAACATTCAGAACCCGATGGTGGAGGCGCTGAAACGACTCAGTCCTCGGCCGCTTCCGAATGCCGCGCCATCGGTGCCTACGACGCCGCCGACCGGCCGCGCCCACAGTGACTGGATCGCATTCGTCCCGCCGCATGGCGATGCCCGGATCGTGGATGATGTGGCGGCGGCGGCCGGCCAGGCCCCGGGAATCCGTGTGGAGCGCATCACGGCGTTTGACCCCGCGGACTATTCGCCGGTGACGATGGCGGAACGATTGTTGCAGATGGGATATCGTTCCTCACCGCCTCGGCAATTGGTGGTGGCGCTTGGCGTGGTGTCGCGCCAACAGTATCCACAACTGGAAGCGGAGTTGCAGCAATTGACCCAACAATACACAGGTCACGTCAGCTTCCGATGGACTTACGACGATCAGATTGGCGACGGGCAGGTCGTCTCGTATGCGGCCCAACTCCGCGATGGGGCGAGCCGGCCGATACCCGTGGCGGCGGTGCCGGCGGTTGTGTCACCAGCCATTCCG
>JACQRF010000103.1 GCA_016206635.1 Candidatus Omnitrophota bacterium | reverse complement strand
GCACGACCTTGAGCCGCTCCCGGACCCGGATCATGTTCTCATACTGCCCGCTCCATGTCAGGGCGTAGCCTTGCGGGAGCGTCAATGACTGCGCCACGACCTGTTTCGCCTCGGTCACGTAGCGGCCGAGGTCCCGCCCCGCCACGTCCACATAGACGTAGCCCGCCAGCAGCCCGTTTTCGTTGCGGATCATGGCCGGGCCGGACACCAGGTTGAGATCGGCCAACTGCGCCAGGGGGATCTGCTGGCCGGCCGGCGTCGGGACCAGGACCCGCCGGAGCCCGTCCACGTCGTCCCGGAGCTCGCGGGGATACCGCAGGTTGACCGGATAGCGCTCGCGCCCTTCCACCGTCGTCGTGATGTTCTCGCCGCCGATCGCGGACAGAATCACCGTCTGGACGTCGGCCACCGACAGCCCGTACCGCGCCAGCTGGTCGCGCCGCACCGCGAAATCCAGGAAGTAGCCGCCGGCCACCCGCTCGGCGTAGACGCTCCGGGTGCCCGGCACGTTTTTCAGGATCATCTCCAGGTGGACGCCGACCTGCTCAATCGTCTTCACGTCCGCCCCGAGGACCTTGATGCCGATGGGCGTCCGCACGCCGGTCGAGAGCATGTCAATCCGGTTCTTGATCGGCATGGTCCACGCGTTGCTAGTCCCCGGGATCTGCAGCGCCTCGTCCATTTGCGCGATCAAGGCCTCGTAGGAGATCCGATCCGGCCAGAACGGCCGGAACACCCCGTGGACGGCCTTCGGCATCCAGGCATACCACCGGCGCGCGGGACGCCAGTCGCGCTCCGGTTTCAGCAAGACCACCGTCTCCATCATCGAGAAGGGGGCCGGGTCCGTCGAGCTCTCCATCCGGCCCGCCTTGCCGAAGACGCGCTCCACTTCCGGGAAGCTCTTCAACACCTGATCCTGCCGCTGCAAGAGCCGCTGGGCCTCGGTCACGGAAATGCCGGGTAACGTGGTCGGCATGTAGAGGAGCGAGCCTTCCCGCAGGGGCGGCATGAATTCCGAGCCGAGCCGGAAATAGACGGGGACGGTGGCCAGCATCAACGCCGCGGCGATCACCAGCGTCGCGACGCGGTGCCGCAGGACCCAGCGGCAGGCCGGCTCGTAGGCGCGGAACAGGATTTTGCTGATCGGATGCTTCTCTTCCTCGTAGTAGGTGCCGACCACCACCCCCGACACCACCGTGGAGGCGAGCGCCTCCCCCCGCGTGGGGACCTCGGCGCGGCGGCGCCATGGCCACCGGACGCGGACCGGGTCCAGGCGGGTGAACAGCATCCGCATCGCCGGGTCGAGCGTGACGGCGAGCACCGCCGCCAACAGCATGGTCAGGTTCTTGGCCCAGGCCAGCGGCTTGAACAACCGGCCCTCCTGGTCCACGAGGGTGAAGATCGGCAGGAACGCGACGGCGATCACCAAGGCGGAGAAGAACACCGACGGCCCCACCTCCTTGAGCGCCCGCAACCGCACCGCGTGGTAATCGCCCTGGCGCCCCCCGGCGATCCATTGCTCCAACCGCTTGTAGGCGTTCTCCACCTCGACGATCGACGCGTCCACCAGCACGCCGATCGAGATGGCGATGCCGGCGAGCGACATGATGTTGGAGGTGAGCCGCATGCCGTAGAGCGGGATGAACGACAGCAGCACCGAAATCGGGATCGTGAGGATCGGCACGAGGGCGGAGGGGATGTGCCAGAGGAACAAGAGAATGACCAGGCTGACGACGATCATTTCCTCGATGAGCGATTTCTTGAGTGTCTCGATCGCCCGGGTGATGAGGTCGGACCGGTCATAGGTCACCACTAGCTCGACCCCGGGCGGGAACGACGGCGTGATCTCGTCCAGCCTGGCCTTCACGCGGCGGATCACGTTCAAGGCGTTCTCGCCCGACCGCATGATGACCGTCCCGGTGACCACGTCCCCGCCCCCGTCGAGGTCGGCGAGGCCGCGGCGGATCTCCGGGCCGATCGTCACGGTCCCCACGTGGCGGACGAGGATCGGCGTGCCGTCCCGGCCGGCGCCCACGACGATCTGCTCGAGGTCATCCACGGACGTCGCGTAGCCCCGCCCGCGCACCATGTACTCCGCCCCGGAAAACTCCAGCAGCCGGCCGCCGACTTCCTGATTCCCCTGGCGGATCGCCTCGACCACGCGGGTGATCGGCAGGTTATGCGCCAGCAACCGGTTGGGGTCTACCGTCACCTGGTACTGCTTGACGAAGCCGCCGAGGGAGGCCACCTCCGCCACGCCGGGGACGCCCTGGAGATGGTAGCGCAGGGTCCAGTCTTGGAAGCTGCGCAGCTCCTGCAGGGTGTGCCGGCCGGTGCGATCCACCAGCGCGTACTGGAACACCCACCCGACCCCCGTCGCGTCCGGGCCCAGCTCCGTCTTCACCCCCTCCGGCAGCCGCGGGATGATCTTGCTCAGGTACTCCAGCGTCCGGCTCCGGGCCCAGTAGAGGTC
>JACQRF010000003.1 GCA_016206635.1 Candidatus Omnitrophota bacterium | reverse complement strand
TACCAGGGCGTATTGGAACACCCAGCCGACGCCAGTCGCATCCGGCCCCAATTCGGTTCGCACGCCCTCCGGCAGGCGCGGGATGATCTTGCTGAGATATTCCAGCGTCCGGCTCCGGGCCCAGTAGAGGTCGGTGCCGTCCCTGAAGATCACATAGACATACGAGAAGCCGAAATCGGAGAAGCCGCGGATCGCCTTGACCTGGGGGGCCCCCAGCATCGCGGTGACGATCGGATAGGTGACTTGATCCTCCATGATATCCGGGCTGCGATCCCACCGGGAATAGATAATGACCTGCGTATCCGACAGATCGGGGATCGCATCGAGCGGGATATGCCGGAGGGACCAGACCGCCGCCGCCATGGCCACGGCCACCATGACCAGGACGACGAATTTGTTGTGGGCCGAGAATTCAATGAGCCGCTCGATCACCCCCTCGCGCCGCGGCGCCGACTCCTCCGCCCCCGGCCTACTGTCCATGCCGGTGCCCCTCCTCGCCCATCCCGGCCACCGCCGCCTTGAGCCGGCTCTCGGAATCAATCAGGAAATTGCCGCTCGTCACCACCCGCTCCCCCTCGGCCACGCCGTCCCGGATTTCCGAGAATCCTTCCGCGGTGACGCCGACCGTCACGCGGCGGGGATCAAAGCGTCCCTCCCCCTGATCCACAAACAGGATCTGCCGGGTCCCGGTCTGGAGCACCGCGGCGTCCGGGACGGCTAGGACGTCGCCGATGGGCACGACCAGCGAGGCGTTCACATACATCTCCGGCTTCAGCGCCCCCTCGGGATCGGTCAGCGCCGCCCGTACCCGCGCTGTGCGGGTCACCGGGTCCAGCACTGGATCCACGGCCCGGACAACGCCCTCGAAGGACTTGCCGGGCGCGGCGGGGGCCTCCACAACGACCATCTGGCCAGGGGTCACCAACGGCAGTTCAAACTCATAGACGGTGGCGTAGAGCCACACGCGGCCCTGGGGATCAGCCAGCAAGAGGCTCTGGTCCGGGCCATCCTGCCCGCCGACCTCCTCGATGAGCTCGGGGCTCAGCCCCAACAACCGCAGCCGCAGCCGGATCGCGTCCACGAGCTGCTGGGACCGCTCCCCGATGTCCGGCGAGGCGTCGGCGCGGACCCGCGCCAGCGTCCGGACGGCCTGCACGTATTCTTGCTGGGCTTGGTAGAGCTCCGGATCGTAGGCGATCCGGCCGGCTGCCCGGATCGTCCTGGTCATGACGCGCCGCTGCGCCACGGCGGTCGTGACGCCGATCAATTGCTGTTTCCCTGGCGTTAACTGGATCGGCGCGTACCCGGCCGGGGCCGCCGACGGGGCGGCGGCGCCCGTCGGCTCTTCGTAAACGGGAACCAGATCCATCCCCATCGGTGACTTGCCCGGTCCCTCCGCACGGTAGCCGGGAATCATCGGATCGGTCCAGTAGAGAATTCTCTTCTCCCCCGGCTCACGCTTCATCAGTTTCATGCTGCAGATCGGGCAATTGCCCTGCTTATCCGCAGTGTACGTCGGATGCATCGGGCAGTAATACACCGCCTTGCCGGCGATCGCCCCGTGCTGGCCGGGCGGCCGGCCCAACCGCGGGTCTATCCTTGTGCCTGAGCGGACCGCTACCGCCACGGCGAGCGCCGCCGCCACCACGAGGACCACGAGAACGAATTTCTTCATGACTGACCTCCTGCCGTCGGCGCCGTGATCGGCGGGGCATCCCGCAACGGCACTCCCACGGCCTGCTCCAACATCGCCACGTGTTGCTCCACCGTCACCAACTGCTCGTAGTACGCCCGCTCGCGCTCGGACAGCGCCCTGAGCGCCATCAACACGTCGAGGAATGAGCCGCGGCCCCCCTGATACGCCGCCAGCGCGGAGGCCACGGCCTGCCGTTGCGAGGGGATCGCCTGATCGCGGGCCAGCACGGCCGATGCGGACGCGGCGGCGGCTTCGTGCCAATGCTCGTGCACGCGCCGCTCGATGTCGCGGCGCATCGCCTCATACGCCGCCGCCGCCGAGTCGCGATCGTAGAGGGCCGCCTTCACCCCGTATCGCTGTTTGGTCCAGAACCAGAACGGCAGCACCAGCGCCAGCGACAGATCCCACGGGCCGATCGGCCCCATCGCCGGATTCCGCAGCTCCAGCATCGTTTCGAGGTCCGGCCATAGCTCCCGCTTGGCCAGCCGGTGGGCGGCATCCGCCCGTTCGGCCGCAAACTTCATGACCAGCAAATCCGGTTGCTGCTGCATCGCCGTGGCCAGCAACTCGTCGGGCGAGGAGGGGACGGAGGCCAGGGGGATCGGCGCCGGGGATCCCGCGGCGTGCCCCGGCCGATTGAGCAGGTGATTGAGGTGGGCGGCCATCGCGTGCCAGCGGTGGGTGACGACGGTGACCTGGTTGGCCGCTTCTAAGGCATCGGTCTGGGCCTGCAACAACTCCGCCTCTGGCGCCGCGCCGGTAGCATAGCGAGCGCGGGCGGCCGCCTCGATCTGCCCCATCCACAGTTGCTGCTCGCGGGCGATCTCCAGCTCCCGCTCCATGAGGAACAGGTCGTAATAGGCCGCCTTGACCCGCGTCAGCACATCCCATTCGGTCTGCTTGAACGTCGCGGCGGCCATCTGCGCCTCGGCGAGCGCCACGCGTTTGCGCGCTGACAGCTTGCCGGGAAACGGCAGGGACTGGACGAGCTGATACATCAGGTCGGCTTGGTTGAGCTTGAGCGTCCCGCGCGGGATTGACTCCCACTCCACCCCGATCTTCGGGGCCGGCAGACCGGTGGCCAGCGGCACCCTGGCCTGCGCCGCCTCCCAGCGGGCGCGGGCCGCGGCCAATTCCGGATTGACCCGCCGCGCCTCGTCCAATAAGGCCGGCAGCGAGAGAGGGGCCGGCTCGGCCCACCCCGCCAGGGGAGCGGCCGCCACCGAGAATACTGTCAGATAAATGAGCATCGTTCGGATCCGCGACACCATCGTCCACCTCGCCACGTTGACAACAGACGACACCCACCGATGCGGTGGGCGCCAAGGTCACGCGAGGCGGATTACAGGCGGAAGGTGTGGGTCAGGAGAAACCGGGGAACGGGCGAAGCAGATAACAACGTTGCCCCCTCGCTCTGACCCTCGCCCCTCAGGGGAGAGGGAACGGGTGAGAGGGGCATCACGAGCAGGATCGGCAAAGCCGAGGCGGCAACAACAATCGCTGGCACGGCTGTCGCCACAGTGACAGGACGGCACGAAGCGTGTTGGACACCATCGGCCGGGAGGCCAGCAGCGCAGCAGGGCGACGCGGCGTGGGCCTGGACCATCGGGCACTCAGGCGGCATCGCGCAGACCGCGGCCGGCGTCAGGCCGACCCCGGCCACGGCGGCGATGATCAGCATGTGGAGAATCGCTCTGGCGTTCATATCACTCGAAGTATACCACAAACCCAGAAGGGGTCTGGCCCCTTTTTGACTGTCGCGCGGTGCCAGGC
>JACQRF010000108.1 GCA_016206635.1 Candidatus Omnitrophota bacterium | reverse complement strand
GCCACGGAGCAGGCGGCGCGGGTGGCCAAGGAGGCGGTGACCGTCGCCGGCGCCGATCGCTGGCCGACGGTGTCGCTCGATGGGACCTATTTCGTCGAACGGGTCGGGGCCGCCAAAGAGGTGGCCTGGGATGCTGCCGTCGAGGTGGACGTGCCGATCTTCCAGGGGGGCGAGGTGACCGGCGCGATCCGCGAAGCGGAATCGCAGGCCCGGCAGGCCGGCTGGCAGGTGTCGGCGGCGCGGCGGTCGGCGGTGCGCGACGTGCGCGACCGCCACGCCCAAGTCACCACCGCCATCGCCCAAGCGGAGGCGCTGGCCCGCGCCCTGGAGGCGGCCGACGAGAGCTACCGCCTCCAGGTGGAGGATTACGGGCGGTCGCTGGTCAATCACCTCGAAGTCCTCCAAGCCCTCCAGGCCTTGCAGGATGTCCGGCGGGACGCCATCCACGCCGCCTACGAGGCCAAACGGCTGGCCTGGCGCCTGCGGGCGTCGGTCGGAGAAACCCCCGCATGACGCTCTCTGATTTCTCCATTAAGAACCCGGTCTTTGCCTGGATGCTGATGGTCGGGCTCATCCTGTTCGGGGCGATCAGCTTCCACCAGATGGGCGTGAGTCAGATGCCGGACGTGGATTTCCCCGTCGTCTCGGTGTCGCTGACCTGGGAGGGGGCCGCCCCCGAGGTCATGGAAACCGACGTCGTGGACGTGGTCGAGGACGCCCTGATGAGCCTCCAGGGGATCCGCGATCTCTCCTCCTCCACCCGCCAGGGGTCGGCGAATGTCACCGTCGAGTTCGATCTGGAGCGGGACATTGACCTGGCCTTCCAGGATGTGCAAGCCAAGCTGGCGCAGGCCCAGCGCCGCCTGCCCGAGGATCTCGATCCGCCGATCATCTCAAAAGTGAATCCCCAAGACAACCCGATCATGTGGATCGGCGTCTCCGGCGACGTCCCCCTGCGCGAGCTCACCGCCTACGTCCAGGATCATCTCCGGGACCGGTTCCAGACGGTCCAGGGGGTCGGCGAGGTGATGCTCGGGGGCTTCCGCGAGCGGACGCGGTGGGCCTGGGTGGACGCCGACCGGCTCGCGCAGTACCAGCTCACCGTCTCCGACGTCGTGGACGCCATCCAGCGCGAGCATCGGGAAGCGCCGGCCGGCCGCCTCGAGACCGGCCAACAGGAGTTCAACGTCCGGGCGTTCGGCGAGGCCGCGACCCCTGAGGCGTTCGGCGACCTGGTCATCGCCCGGCGCGGCGGCCAGCCGGTTTACCGACCGATCTTCCTCAAGGACGTCGCGCAAATCGAGGACGGGCTGGCGGACGAGCGGCGGATCGCCCGCGTCATGGGGAAGCCGGCCGTCGGCCTCGGCATCCAGAAGCAGCGCGGGGCCAACGAGGTGGATGTGGCCCACCGGGTCCTCGAGCGTCTCACGGACGTCCAGCGGGCGCTGCCGCCGGGGATCGCCGCCGGCGTCAACTTCAACCGGACGCAGTTCATCGAGGACTCGATCCAGGAGCTGACATTCACCCTGCTGCTCTCCGCCCTCCTCACGTCGCTCGTCTGCTGGTTCTTCCTGGGGTCGTGGAGCGCCACCGTCAACATCCTGATGGCGATCCCGACCGCCATCATCGGGACCTTCATCGCCTTGAACTTCCTCGGCTTCACGCTGAACACCTTCACCCTGCTGGGCCTGTCGCTGGCGATCGGGATCGTCGTGGACGACGCCATCATGGTGCTCGAGAACATCGTGCGCCACCGGGAGCTCGGGACCGAGAAGGTCGAGGCGGCCCGGCAGGGGGCGCGGCAGATCACCGGGGCGGCGCTGGCTGCGACCCTGGCGATCATCGCCATCTTCCTCCCCGTCGCCTTCATGGCGGGGCTCATCGGGCGGTTCTTCTTCGAGTTCGGGATGACGATCTCGATCGCAGTAGCCCTCTCCCTGCTGGAGGCGCTCACGCTGGCCCCGATGCGGTGCGCCCAATTCCTGCGCGTGGAGCCGCGGCACACCCGCGCCGGGCGCGCCGTCGAGCAGGGCTTCCAACGGCTGGCCGAGGGCTACCGGCGGACGCTGCCGCGCGTCCTCCGGCGCCGAGGGTTGGTGCTGTTGGTCACCCTGCTGGCGTTCGCCGGCTCCCTGACGCTGCTCGGCCGCCTGCGCAAGGAGTTCGTGCCGCCGCAGGATCAAAGCATGTTCCTCTGCCGCCTCCAAACGCCGGTCGGTTCCTCGCTGGAGTTCACAAACGAGCGTTTTAAGCAGGCCGAGCAGTTCGCGATGAGCCGGCCGGAGCTCAAGCGGTACTTCGGGGCGATCGGGGGATTCGGCGGGGGCGAGGTGAATACCGGCGTCTTGTTCGTCACGTTCAAACCGCCCCGCGAGCGGCCGGTCGTCCCGCCGAACCGGCGCCCGCTGTCCCAACAAGAGCTGATGACCGAGTTCCGCAAAGAATTGAACACCATCCCCGACGCGCGGGTCACCATCCAAGACATGTCCCTCTCCCAGCTTTCGGCCCAGCGCGGCTTTCCGATTGAACTGACGGTCCGCGGTCCTGACTGGGGGCGGCTGGTCGAGGCCGCGCAGACCCTGGAACAGCGGATGGCCGCCAGCCCGCTCTTGGTGGACGTGGACACCGACTACCTGGCCAGCGTGCCGGAGGTGCGCGTCCGGCCCAACCGGGACGCCGCCGCCGCGCGCGGGGTGAGCACCGAGGCGATTGCCGACACCATCAACGCGCTGATCGGCGGCACGCGGGTCGCCAAGTACACCGACAGCGGGCGGCGCTACGACGTCCGGGTGCGCCTCATGCCCGGCCAGCGCACTCAGGCCGAGGACATCGAGCGGCTGTGGGTCAGGAACAATCGGGGGGAACTGGTCCAGCTCAAGGAGGTCGGGACGATCAGCCGGGAGCCGGCGCTGACCACCATCACCCGCCGGGGGCGTGAGCGGGCGATCGGGCTGTTCGCCAACGTCGCCCCCGGCCAATCCCAGCAAACTGCGCTGGAAGAGGTCCAGCGGCTGGGCCGCGAGGTCCTGCCG
>JACQRF010000107.1 GCA_016206635.1 Candidatus Omnitrophota bacterium | reverse complement strand
GTTGAAACGAACCGGCCTCGAGGAAGCCGTCCGCGGCCGCAAGCCGCCCGCGACCCCCAATTTCGAGAGCGGCCTGGAGGAAGGGGCGCTGTTCACCCGCTGGGGGCGGCCGATCCGGTTGCCGCAGGAACTGTTCGATCCGAACAATGATGGGGCATTCAAGCTGCTGGTCGTCGCGTGGTTGATGACGCGGCCGTCTGCCGAGACGTCTGAGGCGGAAGCGGCGATCGCCGCCGCGATCCGTGAGGTGATCACCCATCGTGATCCCTTAGGCGATGCGACGAACGCCAAGGTGGTCGGGAAGGTCTGGGTCGCCCTGGGGCAATCGGACGACGCCACTCCCGGGGCCGCGACCCGATTGGCCGAGGCGATGAAAGCCGATCTGTTCACGGCGGCGTCGGATCCGCACGCGGCACTCCACCGCGTTCAAGACGCCCTGCCCACGGCAGCGCTGGCGTTGGACAGCCTGTGGGATCGAGAACACAAATATCGAGACCTGGCGCAACCGGTGCAGGCCGCGGTGGCCAGGATGGCGGCCGTGCAGCGAGTGTTGGTGGGGCTACGATCTCCTGGCGTGGGCGAGCACACCGAGGCGCTCCGGGCGCTCCATGGCTGGCTTCTCACACTCCGGTGGTCGTGGTCTCGCGGCGCGCCGGATGCGATTGAGCGCCAAGCGGATGCGTTGGCGACCGCCGTCCTTTCGTTGACCACATCCCACGACGGTCGGGTGGCGAAGAAAGCCGAGCGGGTGAAACGGTTGATGGCTCGCCGCCCTGACGTCTTCGGGACGGTGCGGTCCACGGCCGAGGGCGCGGTCCCCAGGCCGCCTCCCGAGGTGATCCTGGCTCGATTGACCGCCTTGCGTGGTGTGACGAAGGCGTTGGAAAAAGCCCTCGTCGAGGGCCGGGAAGAAACCATGGCCGAGGCGTTGGCCCGCATCACGCAGGGCCCCCAGTCGGTCGCCACCGGATTCCCAAACGCCCGCAAGTTGGAAGCGCTCCTGGGGGTGGATGAGCCGGGGCTTGTCCTGCACCGGTGGGGGCCCCACGACCGGGCGTTGCTGACCTGGACCCCCAGGATTCTCCGGATCATCGAGAAGCATCTGGCGGAAGGCGGGCCGATCGATCCGGGAGCTCTCTATCGGCATCTTGAGGACAGTGTCGCCTGGTTACGGCGCGCCAGGGACGAAGGCAAGTTGGCGCCGACCGTCGCCCCCCGCGTGGCAGCTCGCTTGGCCGCGTGGGATAGCGAGCGCGCATGGCCCACCCCCGCCGACCGCGCCGAGGCGTTCACCGCGCTCATCGGCCGCATCAAAACCCACGTCGGCCTCGCCGCCGGTCTGGAGGAGGCGCGGCATCACCCGGGCAAGCCCCTGGCCACTCCCGAGGCCCTGGGCGGGTGGCCCATTGATCATCGGATCGCCCCCACCGTTTCCGAAGTCCGCCAGGTGATCATCAACCTGAAGGCGGGCAGTCTCTCGGCGCGCGCCGGGGCGCTCCGGCAACTCCATGAGTGGTTGCAGGCGGCTGAGGGACAGGTATTGCCGCCGCCGCTCGCCCGGCAGGGAGGGCCGCTCGTGGAGAGCGTGGCCTCGCTGGCGCAGCCATTTTACGACCCCACCGTGCTGCGCGCTCCCGATTCGCTGCTCGCTCGAGTCCAGGTCCAGGCCCAACAGCTCGTGGGCTGGATGGCGGGGCATGCGGAATTCCTCCCGGCGCTTCGACGCCATCCTGGCATCGTTTCGAATACGCGGGCCAATGCGGAACGCGCGCGATTCCCGGCGCTGCAACAGGCCGCCCGCAAGGCCCTCGAGGCGTTCGTGGCGGCCGCGCTCATCCCATCCGCGGCCACCACGGCCGTCCCTCCTCCGGCGGCGCCGGGCCAACCATTCAGTGGTTTCGAGAGCGGTCTTGAGGAAGTCACGAACCGCCCCCCGCGCTTCCTCTCGGGATTCGACCTCTGGCGATCGGCGATGACCGACACGATCCCGCCGTTCTCGGTACCGCAGGATGTCGCGGGAGGGGCGTTCCTGTGGGCGTGGAATCTCGACATGCCATCGAGGGAGATGGTCCGGACCCGACTGGACTCGGCCTTGCAGGCCATCGCCGTCGACGACGGACGCCCCGCGCTGAGCGCAGAGCTGGCCACCGAGTTGCTGTTGAACACGGCATATGCCGAACCGATTGTCGCCAAGCTGAAGGTCTCGCCGGCCGTGAGCCATGAGCTCTTGATACGGCTCGTGCTGGCGAACCAGCCGTTCAGTGACCGGAACGATGCGCGGCAGACGGAAACGGTGTTCAATGCCGTGGCCGCGGCCCGCCGTCTCGAGATGGTCCGAGCCCTCGCCCACAGGGTCGAACACGGGGGGCTGCCGGCGGTCGCTTCGCAGGCGACCACGCCCAGCGATTTCGAGGCTGTTCGGGCCGTGGTCAAGGAGGCCAAGCGCCACGGCGCGCCATTGGGGCAAGGCTGGTTCCCAGCCGAAGGCGAGGGCCCGCCGCGGCCCATCGAGCTCTCGTTGTTTGTCGATGCATCGCAGCGCGATGCCCCCAAGGTCATCGCCTCTTTCCCTGGCCACCAGGTCCGGCTCACCGCTGAATCTCCCCGCCGCGTGTTGGTCCACGCCGATGGCCCCTTCTTCATCGCCATCGATCCACGGGGCCACGTGACGTTGGTCGAGTCGTTGGAGTCGTCCCCCGCCGGCCTCACCGCCGGCCTGGAGGAGGACCGGGTGGCGGCGATGGATCGCGCCGCCGAGGCGGCCGGGGCGGAGGAGGATGGGGCGGTGGAGCGGCGCGCGCTGGAGGCCACGCGGCGCTTGACGGAGTTCCTGGGGCACGCCGATTTGCACGGACGCGCCATCGTGATCGGCCCGGAAGCCCTCGCGTACTGTCCGGCGCTTCGCGGATTGCGGGGTCTGAGCGATCAGGTGTACGTCCCGGACCGGTCGAAGATCTCGACCACCACGTATGACGGGCTCGCGGCCACCGTGGCGGCGCGCGGCATCCGCGCCTTCGAGTATGTCGGGAACCCCGGGGGTCTCACGGACATGACGCGGGCGGCTGGTGCGCAGCGGCTCACCATCGCTCGCTACATTCACCTCGATCTCTCGCCTGACAAAGCGTTGCGACAGGTATACCAACTGCTGAGAATTCCCCAGATGTTGTGGAACGACAGAGCATTGTCGCGCCAAATCTTCCAAGACCTCGACACCCGCTCGCAAGCGTAGCTCTCGACGGTGCCAGGCCCCCACAGGGCTCTTAGGGGCCTGGCACCGTTTGTGTGGGGGCCTGGCACCGTTTGTCAAACCCAATTGTCAACCAGTCGTGGCCGGCGCGGTTGACAATTCCCCGTCTCAATGGCATCGTAGTCGCACACCTCAGGAGGTAGCGATGTCATCCACTCTTATCCGTTCGGTCGGCGAGCACGTCCTGCGCGGCGGGACCATCACCCGCGAGGAAGCCAGCACCCTGATGACCCTCACAGACCCGGCCGACATCCTCGAGCTCGGTAGTTGGGCCGCCCGCGTGCGCGCCAAGTACACCGGCACGTCGTGCCAACTCTGCGCCCTCGTCAATGCCAAGGCCGGCGAGTGCGCCGAAAACTGCGGCTACTGCTCGCAGTCCAGCCATCACCAGACCGATATCGCCAAGTATCCCCTCATGGATCCGCTGGCGATCCTGGAGCGGGCCCACCAGGCGGAGCAATTCGGCGCCAAGCGGTTCTGCATCGTGACCGCCACGCGGGGTTTGAGCGACCGTGACCTGCCGACGATCGCCGAGGCGGTGCGGCGGGTGCGCGAGCAGACGTCGCTGGCCCCGGAGTGCTCGCTGGGCTTCGTCACCGATGAGCAGCTCGCGGCGCTCAAAGAGGCCGGCATGACCCGGTACAATCACAACCTCGAGACCTGCGAGTCCAATTTCCCGAACATCTGCACGACGCACACCTATCAGGACCGCGTGAACACGCTCAAGCAGCTCAAGCGCCAGGGGATGGAGCGGTGCGCCGGCGGCATTCTCGGGTTGGGCGAGACGCCGGAAGGCCGGCTGGATCTGGCGTTCGCGCTGGCCGAGCTCGGGGTCGAGTGCGTGCCGGTCAACGTGATCAATCCGCGCCCCGGCACGCCGCTGGAGCAGGCCGCCCCGCCGGCGCCGTTGGAGGTGATCAAGACCGTGGCGATCTTCCGGCTCATTCTGCCGTGGGCGGTGATCGAGCTGGCCGGCGGGCGGGAGGCCAACGTCCGCGACCTGCAGTCGCTGGCCCTCCTCTGCGGGGCCAACGGCCTCATCATCGGCAGCTACCTCACGACGATCGGCCGCCAGCCGGCCGAGGACCTCCAGCTCGTCCAGGACCTCGGTTTCACGCCCGACCCCGGCGAGGCGCGTCCGGCCGCCATGATGCCCCTGGCGAAATAGGGACGGTTCTAGAACCGTCCCTATTATTTCTGATGGGGCTCCGCGGCAAGGTGATCTTGGTCACCGGGGCCAGCGGCGCGATCGGCAGCGCGATCGTGCGCGCCGCCAAGCGCGAGGGGGCGTGGGTCGCCGGCACGTACCTGACGCATCATCCCGACCCATCGCAGTGCCCGGCCGATCTCCTCGAGCAAGTCAATGTCACCCAATGTGAACCGGTGCAGCAGTGGGTGGCGAAAGCCGCCGCCCGCACGGGGCAGATTGACGGGTTGGTGACGGCCGCTGGGACCGTAGCCGACCGCACGCTGGTGAAGATGACCGACGCCGAGTGGTCCGGCGTGATCGCCAGCCATCTGACCGGGACCTTCCACGCCGCGCAGGCCGTGTTGCCCTCCATGCAGTACCACCGTCTCGGCAAGATCATCACCGTGCTGTCAATGGCGGGTCTGCACGGGCGGTTCGGCCAGGCCAGCTACAGCGCGGCGAAGGCCGGCCTGCTCGGATTCACGCGGTCGCTCGCGCGGGAAGTTGGCCCGTGGGGGGTGGAGGTGAACGCGTTGTGCCCCGGCTTCACCCCGTCGCGGATGACGGAGACCGTCCCGCCGGACGGGTGGGCGCGGGCCCGCGCCGCCAGCGCGACCGGGACGCTGGCCGATGCCGAAGTGGCCGCCGATCTGGCGGTGTGGCTCTTGTCGGACCGGTGCCGCGGGATCACCGGCCAGATTTTTCACGTGGACAGCCGTGGGGTCTGACCCCTTTGGGTTGGCGGCAGCGCTGGATGAGCGCCGCGCGGCCGGCCTGTACCGGTCGGTGCGGCGAGTAGAGGGCGCCTCCAGCCCGCATCTGGCCATTGACGGGCGCGACTACCTCAATCTCGCCTCGAACAACTATCTGGGCTTGACGACGCATCCGCGCGTCGTCGGGGCGGCGGCGGACGCGCTCCGGCAGTACGGGACCGGCGCCGGCGCCTCGCGGCTGATCGCCGGCCATCTGGCGATCCATGAGCAATTGGAAACCGCGCTCGCCGCGTTCAAGCAGACCGAGGCCGCGCTGGTCTTCCCGACCGGCTACATGGCGAATCTTGGCGCGATCACCGCGCTCGTCGGCCCCGGCGATCTGGTGATCGCCGATCGCTTGGCGCATGCCAGCCTGATTGACGCCTGCCGGCTGAGCCGCGCCACCTTCCGCGTCTACCCGCACGGCGACGTCGAGCGCCTGCGAGCGCTCCTCGCCCGACGCCGCGGGGCGCGCCGCACCCTGGTCGTCACCGACAGCGTCTTCTCGATGGACGGCGATCTCGCCCCGTTGCCAGCGCTCTGGGACGTTTGCCGCGCACACGACGCCTGGCTGCTGGTGGATGATGCCCATGGCGCCGGCGTCCTCGGCGCGACGGGGCGGGGGGCGCTGGAGCATGTCGGGATGGCGCCGACAGATGGCGTGATTCAAATGGGCACGCTCTCGAAGGCGTTCGGCTCGCTCGGTGGGTTTATCGCCGGCTCGACCACGCTGATCGAGTATCTGCGCAACACGGCCCGCGCCTTCATCTACACGACGGCGCTGCCGCCGCCCGCCGCCGCCGCGGCGCTGGCGGCGATCCGCGTCGTGCAGGAGGAGCCGGCGCTCCGGCAGGCGCTGTGGGCGCGGCAGGCGCAATGGACGGATGGCTTGACGCGGCTCGGGCTGCCGTTGGTCTCGAATGCCACGCCGATTGTGCCGATTCTCTTGGGCGACACGGCGCGGACGATGGCGGTGGCGCAGGCATTGCAGCACGCCGGCATCTACGCGCCAGGCATCCGGCCGCCCACTGTCCCCGAGGGAGCGGCCCGCATCCGCACGACGGTGATGGCGACCCATGCCGCGGAAGAGCTGGATGAGGCGCTGGTGAAGATCGCCGCCCTCGTGCATCGAGGCGAACTATGACCCCCTCTCCCCGGCGGGGAGAGGGAGAGAGGGTGAGGGGGGTGG
>JACQRF010000101.1 GCA_016206635.1 Candidatus Omnitrophota bacterium | reverse complement strand
TGTTCTGGCGCAACCGGACCGGGGTCACTACTCGGAGCTGGATGGTGCTGACGCTGGGACTCGGCGGCTGGAGCATCGGCTCGGCGCTCATGCTGCTGACCCCGGCGCGCGGCCAGGCGCTCGCGTGGGCCCGGCTGGCGCACGTCGGGGCGACGGTGATCCCGATCGCGTTCCTCCGCTTCACGCTGGCGTTGATTGACGGGCCGGCGCCGGGCCGCCGGGTCATGACCGGCAGCCGGGTCGTGGCCGGCCTGCTGGGGGTGCTCGCGCTGACGCCGTGGTTGGTGGCCGACGTCCAGCCGAAACTGGGCTTCCGCTTCTACATGGTCCCGGGGCCGGCGTATGCGGCGTTCCTGGCGATCTCGGCGGGATATTTCCTCTACACGTTCTGGGTGCTGTGGGCGGAGTACCGGCGCCAGCTCGGGGCGCGCCGCCATCAGATCAAGTACGTGCTCGTCGCCTCGCTCCTCGGGTTCGGCTGCTACAGCACCGCCTACCCGCTGGTCTACGGCGTGCGGATCCCGCCGATCGGGTCCCTCTTGATCCTCTTCTACTGCATCATGGCGTATGCCGTCCTGCGCTGGCGGCTGATGGATCTCCGCGTCGTCTTCAAAAACACGCTGCTGTACGCCGCCCTCTATAGCGTCGTCGTCGGGTTGTTCGTCATGGTCGTCGTCTTCCTCGGGCAGTGGCTGTTCTACGGCTCGCAGTCGCTGGACCGCCGGGTGCTGTGGATGTGCATGATCGCCCTGTCGGTCGTCGTGGCCACGCTGCGGCCGCTCGACTCCTGGCTCCGGCGGGTGACCGATCAGTTCTTCTTTCAGCGCCGGCACGAGTACCAGCGGACGCTCAAGGCCGCGTCGCAGGGGATGGCGCGGGTGGCGAACGTGGATCACCTCCTCCGGCTGATGGCGCATTTCGTCAGCCGCCATCTGCGGGTGACCCATGTGGCGATCCTGTTCCACGGCAGCGAGTTCCGCGTCCGCGTCGCGCGCGGCCGCCACAAGCTGGATCCCGCGATCACGCTGGCCCCGGGAAATCCCCTCGTGGCGTGGCTCGACGAGAAGAAAGAAGTGCTCGTGGCGGAGGAGGTCGAGCGGTGGCTGCGGGAGGAGCGGGCCGCGCCGCGCAAGACCGTGCTGCGCGGGACGCTCGAGGGGATCCAGGGGCAGATGGAGCGGTTGCAGGCCCGCGTCTGCGTGCCGACGTTTGGCCGCGGCCGGCTGCTGGGGATCCTCGTGCTGGGGGAGAAGCTGTCGGGGGACCGCTACACCGAGGAAGACACTGACCTGCTCGCCACGCTGTCGAACGAGGCGGCGGTGGCCATTGAGAACGCGAACCTCTACGAGCAGCTCTACCGTCGGATGCAGGAGATCCAGGGGCTCTACGACAAGGAGCACCGGATGTTCATCCACACGGCGATCGCGCTGGCGGCCGCCGTGGATGCCCGCGACCCCTACACGCACGGCCACACGGAGCGGTGCACGGCGTACGCGATGGCGATCGCCGAGGAAATGGGCGATCACCCAGAGATGCGCCTGATCTCCCGGTTTAAAGAGTCGCTCCGGATGGCGGCGCTCCTGCACGACGTGGGGAAGATCGGCGTCCCCGACCAGATCTTGAATAAGAAAGGCAAGCTGACGGTCAAGGAATTCAAGAAAATGCAGGATCACACGGTGATCGGGGCAGTCATCCTGCAGCCGATCCGCGGGTTGGAGGAGGTGGCGGCCGCGGTGAAGGCGCACCAGGAGCGGTTCGACGGCAAGGGATATCCCGACCGCCTGCGCGGCCGCGAGATCCCGTTCATGGCCCGCGTGATCGCGGTGGCTGACACCTTCGACGCGATGACGACCGACCGCCCGTACCGTGCCCGGCTCTCCGACGCGGTCGCCCTCAAGGAGATCGCCGCGTGCTCCGGCACGCAGTTCGACCCCCCCGTCGTGGACGCCTTCTTGCGGGCCTACCGGAACGGTGCGATCGTCAACCGTCCGATGGACACCCGCCAACTGTTGCACGCGTGACGTGACGTGGCTCCTGGTCCGGCTGCTGCTGGTCGGACTGGCCGGCAGTCTGGCGTGGGGTTTGCTGGTCGGGTACCGGGCCACCCACCCGCCGAGGTTCCGCCTTCCCCTTACGCCGGCCGATCTCCACCTGCCGTTTGACTCGCTGACGCTCCGCGCCGCGGACGGGGTCCGCCTGGCCGGCTGGCGCCTCCTCCCGCCGTCCCCGCGCGGGGTCGTCATCGTGCAGCACGGCTACGGGACGTGCCGGGCCGACCCGCTGGCGATCACGGCGATGCTCTATCGCCTCGGCTACGCCGTCGTGAGCGTGGATTTCCGCGGGCACGGGGAAAGTGGCGGGATTTGCACGTTTGGGCGGCGGGAGCGGCTCGACGTCCAGGCGATGCTGGAGGCGATCGCCCGCGATGCGTCGTTGCGGGCGCTGCCGATCGGCTACCTGGGGATTTCCATGGGGGCGGCGGTCGGATTGTTGACCGCGGCGGATGATCCCCGGATCCGCGTCGTCGTGAGCGATTCCAGCTATGCCTGGCTCGGGCCGATGGTGGCGCGGTACCAGCAAATGATGTATCATCTTCCTGAGATCCCGTTCGGGTGGGTGACGGCGCGATGTCTGGCGGTGACCCTGCGGACGCCGTTGGCCCGATTGGATCCGGTCCGCGCGATCCGGCGGATCGCGCCGCGGCCCGTGCTCATCATCCATGGCGAGGCCGACACCAGCATCCCGGTGGCGCATGCCCGCGCGCTGTGCGCCGCGGCGGGCGAGCCAAAAACGTGCTGGGTCGTGCCGGAGGCGGGGCACGTGACCAGCGTGTCGTACCGGGAGTCGGAATACGCGCAGCGGATCGCCGCGATTTTTGAACGGGGGTTCGGGAGGCCATGACGCGTCCAACCACCACGAGTGAGCACCGGCGATATCCCCGCATTGCCCGGGCGCTGAAGATCCGGGTCAATGCCGATCAGCAGCAGCTGGCGACCAAGACTATCAATGTCAGCTGCGGCGGCACGCTCTGCTGGGTAGACCGGGCCGTGCCACCCATGACGAAGGTGGCGATCGATCTGGCGCTGCCCCAGCGGCTGGTGCATTGCGCCGGGGTGGTCGTGCGGTGCCAGCCGGCGCCCGCCGGCGCGTCCGGGGATCGTTGGCGGCACCAGTTGGCCGTGTTCTTTACCGAGGTCCGACGCGACGATCACCGGGCCATCGCCGAGTTCGTCCTCGACGCCATGTTCACGCGGGCCAATGGTCGTCGGCGTCCTTAGGGAAACCAAAGAGTACGAGTACCGCGTCGCCCTCGTCCCGGCCGGGGTGGCCGCGCTCCGCCGCCGGGGCCATACGGTCGTCGTGCAGGCGGGCGCCGGGCTGGGCTCCGAGATCTCCGACGACGCCTATGCCGCGGCCGGGGCGCAGCTCGCCGCCGGGGCGGCCGACGTGTGCCGCCGGGCCGAGTTGCTCCTCAAGGTCAAGGAACCCTCCCCCGACGAATACCCGCTGATTGAGCCGCGGCATCTCCTCTTCACATTTTTCCACTTCGCGGCGAATCGCGCGCTGACGGACGCGATGCTGGCGCGCCGCGCCGCTTGCGTGGCCTACGAAACGGTCGAGGATGCCAAAGGCCAGCTGCCGATCTTGATCCCGATGAGCGAGGTGGCTGGGCGCATGGCAGTGCAGGAGGGGGCCAAGTACCTCGAGAAGCCGACGAAAGGGAAGGGGCTGCTGCTGGGCGGCGTGCCGGGGGTGACCCCGGCTACCGTCGCGATCATCGGGGCCGGCGTCGTGGGGGCGAACGCGGCCAAAGTGGCCGCCGGGTTAGGGGCGATGGTCACGGTGCTGGATATTGATCTCGACCGGCTGCGGTACCTCGACGACATCATGCCGAAGAATGTCGTCTCGCTCGTGTCCAATGAGCACACTATCAGCGACGCGTTGCGGCACGCCGACCTGGTGATCTGCGCCGCACTGGTCCGCGGCGCCCGGACGCCGGTGCTCGTCACGCGGGCTCACCTGAAGGGGATGCGCAGCGGCACCGTGCTTGTGGATGTGTCGATTGACCAGGGTGGCAGCGCTGAGACCTCGCTCCCGACGACGCACTCGAATCCGGTCTACGTTGAGGAGGGGGTCGTCCATTACTGCGTGACGAATATCCCGGGGGCGGTCCCGATCACCTCGACCTACGGCCTGACCAACGCCACGCTGCCGTATGTCCTGGCGTTGGCGGATCACGGCGCCCGCGAGGCGTTCCAGCGGCACCCCGCGCTGGCCCGCGGGCTGAATATCCTGGACGGCCAGATCGTCTATCCCGCGCTCGCCGAAACCTTCAAGCTGCCGGTGACCGTGCCCCCCGGCGTCCCCGGCAACTAGAAGCGCGCGCTGATCGTGGCGCCCGCCTCGATCGTGTCGTTCTTGGGCTCGTAGCCATAGCCGACGATGGTCCCCGAGAATGTGATGTTGGCATTCTCGGAGTCTTTGATGCTCCACCATCGGATGAACGGCGCGATGACCCAGGTGACCCGCTCGCCGGTTTTCTCGAACAGGAGGCGGCCCCGGGCGCCGTGGCCGTGCCGCTGCGTGTTCTCCACCGTGTTGAAGCTTGGATCGGCGTCCTCCAGGTGGCTGATCTGCCAGCCGCGCCAGAACAGGTCGTACTCGCCGCTCACGCCGACGGTCCAGCCGGAGGCGCCCAGCGGCGCGGTGAACGTGAGGCCGATCGGGCTGTACAGGTAGTTCGACTCGCGCTCGTACCCCACGGCGCCGGTGGACGTGGTTTTCCCGGATGAATCGTCATTCAAATAGCGGTAGCCGACCCCGAAGAACGGCGTCAGCCGTCGGCGGTCGTCTTGCGCGGGAAGGTCGTAGCCGATGGTCGCGCGGCCTTCGAAGGTCCAGTCTTGAATGTCATCGAGCGTGCCGGAGCCGGTATAGCTCACGAGGCCCCACGCGCCGCGGCCGTCCGCCTGCAGCGCCAGCCGATTGGCATGGCGATAGGTGTACGACCCGACCAGCCCGTACATCGGCCCGTCAAACTTCACCGCGACGTCCGGCTCCTTGTACCGGAAGTAATACACCTCCGGCCCGATCTCCCATTGATGGCGAGGCGACTCGGACTCCGCAGCCCAGGCCGCCCCGCACACCGTCATGCCGACCATCCCGATTCCGATTGCGTTGCGCCACGTCATGGTGTGCCTCCTCGGGGTTATGTGCAATAGTATATTGATAAAGTCGCAAACGTCAAGGGAGAATAAAACCGCGGAAACAAACAGTCCATCCCGTCAAAAAACTCAGAGGAGGTGTAGCGCGCGGTCCCGCCGGGGGTGGTGCGGACGGCCTTGACCCGCTTGGTCGGGAAGACGGCGAGGTCGTCGCGGTAGAGGACGCCGGGGGCCACGGAAGGCTTTCGGAACTCGACACCACTCAGACTTCGATCGTCAAACCTCCGCCAGGAATCTTCTGATATGATCGTGGTTCCCAGCAAGCAGTATTGAATGAAGCGC